>DATBKN010000158.1:0-3022 GCA_036555845.1 Gemmatimonadaceae bacterium
GAACGCCAGGAAGTCCCAGAGCCGGTCCGTGTCGGCCGTGACGCGCGTGATCAAGCTTCCCGTCTTCTTGCGCGAGAAGAACGCGAGGCTCAAGCGCTGAATATGCTCGTACAACTCCGCTCGCAGGTCACGCGCGACCCACTCGCCGAGCACCGACATGAGGCGGAGCCTAACGAGCGCCGCCGCCTCACGCACGACGAACAGCACCGCCATCGCCGACACCGCCATCCAGGCGATGCGCGTCGCGACGGACCGATCCAGCCCTCCGGCCTGGGCCGGCCGCACGACCTGGTCGATCACGTAACCAGCCAGGTACGGCGGGACGAGACTGACAAGCGTGATCACGGCCGCGGCCGAGAATCCCAGCGTGAGCTGCGTGCGGTACGGCTTGAGATACGCGAGCAGCCGCAGGATGACCGCGGTGCGCCGGTTCGCCACCAGCGCCTGCGCGTCGCGTACGGGACGCGCAACGGCTTCGGCGTAAACGCGGTCGGCGTCGTCCGACATCACCGTGCGACCGTGCAGCGCTTCTTCGAGAACGAAGCGGATGTTCTCGAAGGCGCCGCGCTGCCGCTGGGTATAGCGCACCACTGCCAGGGGCGGGTCGTTAGGTGCACCTAGCAGACTGAGCGTGTTCGCAGAGAGACCGGGCGCATCCTGCACGGCGCGGATACGGCGACGCTCGACGGCTTGCACGTCCCACGCGCCACGCGCATCTGGTCGCGCAAGCGCGACGTGACGTGGCCCGAGCGCGAGCCAGGATTCTTTCAGTTGTAGTTTGTGATCGAGGTCGGCGAGACCGTACAGCTGTACCGGTTCACCGCCGAACGCCTCTTCTATGCGTGAGCGGACCGCCGCCGGGAGCTCGGACGGCTGTCCCAGATATCGCGAGATGATTTGTTGGTCCATGTCGATGATCCGTCAGTAGTTAGGCAACGAAAAAGCCTTTCGGGTGGTCTTGCGCACCCGAAAGGCCGGATCACGACATCGTATCTCGGACTTCTAGGGTGCTCCGCCTCCGGCGGTGCGACCGCCAATAACAGTCGCTCCAAGGCACACTACGCCCAGGGACATGAAGTCCTTCGGCGTGTTGCTTCGGAGCAGAGTGATGTATGAGTGATTTGTCATTATCAGATTCGATCTCCGCGTGTGTGCGTGCGGATGCTTGGCCCAACATAGGAAGAAGCTGCGCACTCGGCAAGGCCCATCTTGCGCGTGCGAGTTAGGTGCGGCCCGATCAGCCTTCTATTCATGCAACGAGTCGGCATTTCCTTTCGATTGTTGACGACCTGGCTCGTGCCAGGGTCGATAATATACGTTAGGCATGCCTGTAACTCAGGGGTGCGTTCTCGCGGCTGGCCAAATATCGCGTACGATCAAAACAAGTGGCTCTGAGTCGCCGGTCTCTGATGGCGTTGCCTAAGACTGACCTCTCAGAGCTGCTCGTCGCCTTATGGTGAGCCGGCGATTCCAGCAGCAGCCGGGTACGCACGCGCCTGCGTCACTTCGATGGCGATGCGGCATCCCGGCTCGATCCCGCGCAGCAGGCTACTGCGCCTCGGGAACTGCGCCATCAGCGCACCGGCGCCGTCGATCGTCGCTTCGACCTTCACGCGGTCGCCTAACGGGAAGAGGCGCGTAACAGTTGCGATGCCAGCATCCTCGCGCCAGAATTTGAGATCGTAGGCTCGGATCACGAGGCGAACGGCCCTGTCCTTCGTCGCCCGCTCGAGCCGAACCCGAAGCGCACCAGCCACGGCCGCGTCATGCTCCACCTTGGCGTCCAGCACGTTTACGTCGCCGACGAACCTGGCCACAAACTCCGTCGCAGGATGATCCAGGATGTCGAGCGGCCTACCTTCCTGCTCCACGCGTCCGTGATTGATCACCAAAACGCGATCCGCCAGTGCAAATGCTTCTTCCTGATCGTGCGTCACGAAAATCGACGTCACGCCGGTCTCGTCGTGCAGACGGCGCACCCACTGCCGCAGCTCCTGTCTCACCTTGGCGTCCACGGCGGCGAACGGTTCATCCAGCAACAGCAGTTTTGGCCGCGGCGCAAGCGCCCTGGCAAGTGCAACGCGCTGTCGTTGTCCACCGGACAACTCAGAGGGCATTTGCCGCTCGTATCCCGCGAGCCCCGTTAGGTGCAGCAGCTCGTGTACCCTGTTGTCACGCTCTCCCTTGGGCAGCTTTTGCACTTCGAGACCAAAGCCGATATTGCCGGCGACGGTCATGTGCCTGAACAGGGCGTAATGCTGGAAGACGAACCCGACGCGCCGTTTACGCGCGTGGTCGCCCTCGACCTGGTGCCCGTCGAAAGCGACGCTGCCTGAATCCGGATGATCCAGTCCGGCGATGATTCGCAGCGTTGTGCTCTTTCCGCCGCCGGACGGACCAAGCAGGGCGACAAGCTCTCCGGATTTCACCTCAAAGCTGACGTTATCCAACGCCTGGAACGAGCCGTAACGCTTGCTGAGGTTGGCAACGGTCACGTTCATGCGCGTTTTCTCTTGGGTCGAAGGTGTTCCAACGTGATGAGGAAGCCCATGCTCACGAGCGCGAGCACGATCGCCAGGCCGAACGCGGCAGCGTCGTTGCGCTCCTCGAGAGCTCCGTAAATGAAGGTCGTGGCGGTGTCAGTCCGTCCGGCAATCGCTCCGCCCAGCACCAGCACCGCTCCGAACTCGCCTAACGCGCGCGCTGCAGTGAGCGTGAGGCCAAGTGTGAGGCCACGCCGGATGTTCGGGAGCGTCACGCGGACAAACGTGCGCCAAGGTGACGACCCGAGCGTCGCGGCGACGTGCTCTTCGTCATTCCCGACTTCCGCCAGCACGTAGCTCACCTCGCGCGCGGTGAAGGGCAGCGTCACGAAAAGTGTGGCCAGCACCAAGCCGGGAAATGCGAACGCCACGCGCAGATCCACGATTTGCAGCACCGGAGCGAGCCAGCCATTGCGCCCAACGAGCAGCAGAAAGGAAAGTCCGCTCATAACGGGTGAGACGGCCAGCACGAGGTCCAT
>DATBKN010000159.1:0-7867 GCA_036555845.1 Gemmatimonadaceae bacterium
GACGCACCGGTGGCGCGCTCGCGGATCGCGCTCGTCAGGATCGTCAGTTCGGCTCCTGCCTCGGCAAGCGCCCCGTCGTCGGCACGACGCGACGACGTGGCTTCCGTCGCGTGGTCCAGTGCAGTCACGCCTAACGAAAGAGCAGCCTCCACCGACTGGGCGCGGCGGGCGCCTTCGCCGGCCGCCGTGTGCAGCGCGAGGAGCGATCGTCGCGCTGCATCGATCGTGCGCGTGATCTCCTCCGTGCTCTTGGCGAGGTCCAGTGCCATGCGCCGCACTTCCAACGCAACGACGCGGAACTCCGCTCCCTGTCCGCCCACCCCCTCGGCCTTGGTACCCAACGCCTCGGACTGCGCACCGGCGCGCGCTGCTTCCATCGCAGCGTGCAGCGCCATGAGCTTGAACTGCCGAGCATTCTTCGCGACGACAATCAGGTACTCGGCCAATTTGCGATCCGCATCGAGGCACTTGTCGCTTTCTTCAGCCAGGTTGCCGATGACGACGCGCAGATCAGCCGTGCGAGTCACGCAATCGCCGAGCGTTGTTGCCGCGTCCTGCGCGGCCTTGTGTATCGAGTCGGTGAATGCCGCGTTGTCGCGATGCGATTGCCCGATCACAGATGCCAACACGCACGCGCGCTGAGTCAGCGCGCCGTGTTCGTCGGCGGCAGAAGCTTGCAGGCGAGCGTCGCGGCTCAGCTGCCCAAGCTGCGCAGTAGTTTGCGCGACTGCGTCGCGCAGGCGAGGGAGCGGCATCTTGCCGCTGGAGAGGTTCTGCTCGACGATGACGAGCGCCGATCGCGACGCATCCATCCAGGAGCGCAGTCGCGCGAGGGCCGCGGCCGCGGCGCCAGCGAGTCGCGCTTCGCGCCCCAGGCCGCGCGGTGCATTGATGCGCATGGCGAGGTTACCTGCCGCGATTGCGTCGAGCGCTCGTGCCACGTCCTCGCTCGCTCTGTCGACTCGGGTAGCGAACAGCGCGAAGGCAGTGATCGCGCTGAGCACGACTCCGGCGCCGACAAGCATCAGCGCGCCGGCGAGCAACTCGAGTGAGGTCGCGCGCGCGATCCAGCCGCGCATGAACCAGAGCCCGCCGCTCAGAAACGCGGCGCCGCTGAGACCCGCATAGAGAAGGTACCACTGCTCGCGCTCCGCGCCGCCCACGCGCGGCCGTCGCTCACGTCGAGGTGCTTC
This sequence comes from Gemmatimonadaceae bacterium, assembly GCA_036555845.1. GTDB lineage: Bacteria > Gemmatimonadota > Gemmatimonadetes > Gemmatimonadales > Gemmatimonadaceae > DASYRX01. Next base: position 1,194 of record DATBKN010000159.1, read on the forward strand.
GGGGCCGCTGGGGGCGCTAGATTGCCGCACGAGAACTCCAGCGATCTGCAGGGCCGGTTACGCAGACAATTCGCGCCATCCCACGCTTGGTGTCAGCCTCCGTGCCCCAGAGACGCAGACTATGACATCGCCAGGTCCCAAACCGCCCTTTCAAGCCGGCGAAGCCGCCGGCTACGATCCCGCCGTCGTTGAACCCAAATGGCAGACGCGCTGGCGCGAGAGAGGTACGCACCAGACGGACATCGAGCATGGGCGGAATCCCTTTTATGTGCTGATGATGTTCCCGTACCCTTCGGCCGAAGGGCTACATGTCGGCAACCTGTTTGCCTTCACGGGGAATGACATCTATGGACGATTCCAGCGCCTCCAGGGGCACACGGTTCTCGAGCCCTTGGGCTATGACGCGTTCGGGATTCACAGCGAGAACTACGCGCTCAAGCTGAACGTGCACCCGATGAGCCTGATTCCGCAGAACATCGCGAACTTCAGGCGGCAACTGGATCGTGCAGGGTTGATGGTGGACTGGCGCTATTCCGTCGACACAACGGACCCGTCTTACTACAGGTGGACGCAGTGGGTCTTCCTGCAGCTCTACAAGGCCGGCCTGGCCTACAAGAAGAAAGCGGCAGTCAATTGGTGCCCGAACGACAAGACCGTCCTGGCGAACGAGCAGGTGATCGCGGGCCGCTGCGAGCGTTGTGGCGCTGCGGTCGAGCAACGGCTGCTCGCGCAGTGGTTCTTCCGCATTTCCGACTTTGCTCAGCGCCTGCTGGATAATCTCGATCGCATCGACTGGTCTGAATCGACAAAGACGGCGCAGCGTAACTGGATCGGCCGTTCGGAAGGTGCAGAGATCTCATTTCGCGTGTTGGACCCGTTCGAACAGGCTGGGTCGAGCACTGTGACCGTGACGCAGGAGATCAAGGCGGAGCCGGACGTGATCAAGGTGTTTACGACGCGACCGGACACCGTCTTTGGTGCGACGTATCTCGTCCTCGCGCCGGAGCATCCGCTCCTGGAGCGCATAACGAGCGATGCGCAATGGGACGACGTGATGGCCTATCGAGCGCGCGCCGGCCAGCAGGACATCGTCACGCGCAAAGTCGCCAAGGAAAAGACAGGCGTCTTCACCGGCAGCTACGCGATGAACCCGGCGACGCGAAAGCCGATTCCGATCTGGGTCGCGGACTACGTGCTCATGGACTACGGCACCGGCGCGATCATGGCGGTGCCGGGGCACGACGAGCGCGACTTCGAATTCGCGCGCGCGATGGACCTGCCAATCGTTAGGGTGATCGCGCGCGAGGACGAAGCGGCTTCAACGCCGCTGCGGGAACCGCTCGTCGATACGCACAAGTGCCGTCTCGTGCACTCGGGACAATTCGACGGGAAGCACGTGGCCGATGGGCATCGCGCTATCGTCGCATGGCTCGAGGCGAAGGGAAGCGCGCAGGCGACTGTGAATTTTCGGCTGCACGACTGGTGCATCTCGCGGCAGCGCTATTGGGGGCCGCCGATTCCGATCATCTACTGCGACACGTGCGGCACGGTGCCGGTTCCGGAGCGCGATCTTCCCGTCATCCTGCCTAACATTTCGAATTTCCGGCCGGACGACTCGGGCATCTCGCCGCTCGCGCGACACAAAGAATGGTACGAGGTCGCGTGTCCGCAGTGCGGTGCGATGGGACGGCGCGAGACTGACGTCTCTGACACCTTCCTCGATAGCGCTTGGTATTTCCTGCGCTATCCGAGCGTCGGGCATGACGACGTGCCCTTCGATCCGGCTGTGACGAAGCGTTGGCTGCCGGTGGACTCCTACATCGGCGGCAATGAGCACGCCGTGCTGCACCTGCTGTATTCGCGCTTCACGACGATGGTCCTGCATGACATGGGCTATCTCGACTTCGAAGAGCCATACAAGAAGTTCCGCGCGCACGGGCTCATCATCCGCGACGGCGCCAAGATGTCGAAGAGTCGCGGCAACGTCGTCGTGCCCGACGAGTTCATCGCGAGGTGGGGCGCCGACGCATTTCGAACGTACCTGATGTTCCTGGGTCCCTTCGAAGAAGGCGGCGATTTCCGCGACTCCGGGATCTCAGGCGTTAGGCGCTTCCTCGACAGACTCTGGTCGTCCGTGTGCGCCGCGACCGTCGAGGGAGAACCGGATCCGATCGTCCTGCGCAAGCTGCATCAGACGATCAAGAAGGTCAGCGATGACATCGCGGTGCTCGGCTACAACACGGCGATCGCGGCGATGATGGAATACATCAACGTGCTGCGCAAGAATGAGCGCACACCGCATCGCTCGGAGGTCGATCCACTGGTGCAGCTCGTCGCGCCCTTCGCGCCGCACATGGCGGAAGAGGCGTGGGAGAAGCTGGGGCACAGCGTGAGCGTGATGGATTCCGGCTGGCCGGAGTATGATCCCGAGATGGCGCGTGAAGAGCTGGTGCAGCTCGCCGTGCAGGTGAACGGCAAGCTGCGCGGAACGATTCGGGTGGCGCCTAACGTGACCCAGGACGATGCGCTCAGGGCCGCGCTGGCGGACGCCGGCATCGCCAAACACGTGACCGGTGAGATGCGCAAGGTCGTGTTCGTTCCCGGTCGTTTGCTGAGTCTGGTTCAGTAAAGCCAGGACTCGTTAGGCAGTTGCGGCGGGCCCGGCCGTGCGCATGAAGCGTACGCGAGCATAACGAGTGCACGTTGTGTGATCTGCGTCGCAAGAAGTTTCCTTGCGCTCCGTGTATGATGTTCATTCGCGGCAGCGCGCCAGGGTGTGCGCTCGTCGCCGCAGCGGCCCACTCATTCGACTTCGTCTTCAGTCCCCGAGATGCGACGCTGGCCGCGCGTCTTGTCTCCGTTCCCGGTGAGAGAGAGCATATGAAAAGGTTCACACTACTTGCGGCTGCTGCACTGACGGCGGTCGCGTTCGGCACGTCCAGCTTGAGCGCGCAAGACACGACTCGCAAAGAATCGAAAGGCGAAGTCGCAATGCCCGTGACCGTCGTTTCACTCGTGACGGTGATCGATGCCACGCTCGCTAACGCGGCCAAAGTGAGCGCAATGAAGCCGGAATCGCCGCCGGCACTCGAGCTCGTCGATATCCAACCCATCTTGGCCACGGAAGCCGATCAGAAGATCATCAACGAGGCGCTGGACAAGAACAAGGATTCGATCAAGCAGCTCGAGTCCGCACTCAAGGCGAACACAACGATCAAGGCGGCACTCGACAGTCATGCCGCAAAACCGGACGCCGATGACGTCGTCGCTGTCGATGTGAAGGAAGGCAACAAGGTCATCGTGTATTTCTGGAAGAGATGACGGATTGCGTTCCCTTGGACAGCAACGCCCCGGTAGCCAAGGTTACCGGGGCGCTGTTTTTTTGGCGCACATGGCTGGATTAAACAGGGAGCTTCCAGTGGCCAGTTCCGAGTGCCGAATCCCGAGAATGAGAGATTAGTCTCTGGTGACTAACCACCGGCGCCACCCGAGGTCACTCTAAAACTCCGCACGCGTAACGCGCTGCTCAAAGCTCCCCTGTTTTGAGTCCGCACGTCGACGGTAGACACCGGCGGTGATGGCCCACAGAATCATCGCGTGCACACCCTCATTCTCTCTCACGCCGACGTCGTTCGCCTGCTGCCGATGGCGACGTGCATCGACCTCATGGCCGATGCGTTGGCCGCATGCTCCAGAGGTGAAGCTGTTCTCCCGCTGCGGCAGGTCATGCGGTTGCCGGACTCGCCCAACGCCTTCGGCCTCATGCCGGCGCTCCTCGGCGACGCGTTAGGCGCCAAGATCATCACCGTCTTTCCCGGTAACGCCAGCACGCCGTACGAATCGCACATCGGCGTCGTGCTCTACTTCGAAACGACGAACGGCCAGCTGCGCGCCATCATCGACGCCAGCTCCATCACCGCGATCCGCACCGCCGCAGTCTCCGGCCTCGCCACGCAGCTTCTGGCCAACAAGGACGCCAACAACCTCGGCCTGCTCGGCGCTGGCGTTCAAGCGCTCACGCACCTCGAGGCGATGGCGTGCGCCCGGCGGCTCAAGCGTGTGCGAGTCTGGAGTCGCAGCGCCGAGCGTCGCGCGGAGTTCATTCGTCAGGCAAAACTGCGGTTCAAGATCGAGATCGAAGAATGCCTGACGCCGCATGATGCCGTGCGCGACGCGGACATCATTTGCACGGTCACCGCATCGCGCGAGCCGGTTCTGCGGGGCGAGTGGTTGAGCGATGGCGCGCACATCAATGCTGTCGGCGCGAGTCAACCGACAGCGCGCGAACTGGACACCGCGGCGGTCGTGCGCTCGCGCCTGTATGTGGACCGGCGCGAATCAGCGCGCAACGAGGCCGGCGATTTCCTCGGTCCGCGCAAGGAAGGCGCGATCGGCGACGACCACATCCTCGGTGAAATCGGCGAGCTCGTCGCCGGGAGCGTCGACGGGCGCACGAGCGCGCAGGATATCACGCTCTTCAAGTCGTTAGGCATCGCCGTAGAGGACGTCGCCTGCGCCGCGTATCTGTACAAGCGTGCCATCTCCGAAGGGGCGGGCCAGCGCGTTGCCATCGGCGGGATGCGTGACGGCGCACTGAGATCGCCGGCGTGAAGCGACCGCTGCCGCCGGTTATTCCGCTCGAGGAGATCCGCCAGGCGCGTGAGCGCATCGCGCCGCACGTGCTCCGTACACCGCTCGTTAGGCTCGATCTCGGCGGCCGTGACGTCTATCTCAAGCTCGAAAACCTGCAGCCCATCGGTTCCTTCAAGCTGCGCGGTGCCAGCAATGCCATGCTCCTCGCCGATCGCGAGACTCTGCGCGACGGCGTCTGGACGGCCAGCGCGGGGAACATGGCCCAGGGCGTGGCATGGTGTGCCCGCGCGTTCGGTGTTCCCTGCCGCGTCGTCGTCCCGGATCACGCCCCCGCCGCGAAGACCGAGGCGGTCCAGCGACTCGGCGCGAGCATCGTGCGTGTACCGTTCCCGGAATGGTGGCAGATCCTGGTGACGCATGAATGGAAGGACGGTCGCGGTCTATTCGTTCACCCTGTCTCTGATCGTAATGTGATGGCTGGCAACGGGACGATCGGGCTGGAGATCGCGGAAGATCTCGCGGACGTGGATACCGTCATTGTTCCGTATGGAGGCGGTGGTTTGAGCTGCGGCATCGGCTCGGCGCTCAGGTCGCTCAAGCCTAACGTGAAGGTCTTCGCCGTCGAAATAGAGACGGCCGCGCCGCTGGCGCCATCGCTCGCTGCAGGTAAGCCCGTCGAAGTCACGTACACACCGAGTTTCGTCGATGGCATGGGCTCGCGCGGGATTCTGGAGGAGATGTGGCCGCTGGCGCGGAATCTTCTGGCAGCGTCGCTCGTGGTGACGCTGCGTCAGGTCGCAGACGCCGTGCGCACGCTGGCCGAGCGCGCACACGTCGTGGCAGAAGGAGCTGGTGCCGCGGCGCTCGCCGCGGTGCATGCGGGTCTTGCGTCCGAGGGCAAAGTGGTCGGCATTGTGTCGGGCGGGAACATAGACACCGCGAAGCTCGTTAGGATACTTCAAGGTGAGGTCCCATGAGCTCCCGTTCTATGTCGATCAGCTCGGCGCTGTGCACCCTCGCCGCAGTGCTACCCGCTCAGCAGTCCGGGATCTACGACTTCACTCATGCTCGCGCCGTCATCGATTCCGTGATGGCGGCGAACAACATTCCCTCGATCGCTGTCGCCGTAGCCAAGGGCGACAAGATCGTCTGGGAGGCCGCGCGCGGCTACGCGGACGTCGAGAAGCAGATCCCGGCCACACCCACGACGGCCTATTCGCTCGCGTCCATCTCGAAGCCGTTCACGGCCACCGGCATCATGATTCTCGTGCAGCGGGAGTTCGTTAGGCTCACCGCCCCGGTGAACCACTACCTTGGCGGCGTCAAGGTGCGCGCCCAGGAAGGCAATCCCGACGCCGTGACGCTGGAGCGCATCCTCACGCATCGAGCCGGTCTTCCGCTGCATTATCAGTTCTTTTACGAAGACGTGAAGGATCCGCGGCCGCCGATGGACTCCACCATCGCGCGCTACGCCGTCGCGGTCTACCCGCCAGGCGACGCCTTTCAGTATTCGAACCTTGGCTACGGCCTCCTGGATTACGTCATCTCGCGCAAATCGGGGATGAGCTACGCCGACTTCATGCGCCAGGAAGTCTTCGCGCCGCTCGGCCTAACGAATACGAGCGTGGGCATCCCGCAAGGCCCTGCGAGCCAGGTCGCCCAGCGCTACGACGCAGAGAACAAGCCGATCCCCTACTACACGTTCGATCATCCTGGCGGGTCGGAGGTCTACTCCAGCGCGCATGACCTCGTGCGCTTCGGCATGTTCCACCTCAACGCGCGCGTCCCGCGGCAGCGCCCGATTCTCGCCAAAGAGACCGTGGAAGACATGCACCGCGACCGTGTCCCTGCCGCTACACCGGGATCTTTCTGGGGACTGGGCTGGAGCATCGACTACTCGTTAGGCGGCGTGCGCCGTGTGTCGCACAGCGGCGGCATGCCCGGCGTCGCCACATATCTCGCGCTGTTTCCCGAGGAACAGGTCGTCGTTGTGGTCCTGCTGAACAAGAGCAACGGCGCGATCGGCACTGTCCTCAACGAGCTGTCCTCGATCATGGTGCCGAGGGTCGCGGCGGCGCATC
>DATBKN010000160.1:0-13408 GCA_036555845.1 Gemmatimonadaceae bacterium
TGCCGGGAGGAACTTGAGCATCGCCGGATAGGCCATGTCGTGGCCGATCAGCGCGGGATCGACCTGCGGATACGTCCTGGCGATGTCGCTCAATTGCGGGAAGACCAGCGTCGACGCGAGCGCCACGATGATCCAGGGCCACGGACGCAGCGCGTAATGCATAACGTTGAATAGCAGCGTGCCGTACACGGCGTCCTTCTCGCTCTTCGCGGCCAGCATGCGCTGTGCGATGTAGCTCCCGCCTCCCGGTTCCGCGCCCGGGTACCACACCGACCACCATTGAATGGTGATCGGGATCAGGAGCACGGCAAACGCAACGTTCCAGTTGTTGGAAAAGTCGGGAAGAAAACTGATCTGGCTAGGCTGCACCTTGGCGATGAGTCCTGAGTGTCCGCCGACCTCGGGCTGTTGCAGCGCGAAGTAGGCAACCGCAAAGGTGCTCCCCATCGTGATCACGAATTGCAGCGAGTCTGTTACCAGCACTCCCCAGAGGCCGGACACTGAAGCGAAGAAGATCGTCATCATCGACGCGAACAAGAGCGTCTGCCACATCGGAAGACCGAACAGAATGTTGCCGATCTTCACGGCGGCGAGGTTCACAGTCGCCATGATGACGCAATTGAAAAACAATCCGAGGTAGATGGCGCGGAAACCGCGGACGAACGTGGCGGCCTTGCCGGAGTAGCGCAGCTCGTAGAACTCGAGGTCCGTGATGACGCGAGACCGGCGCCACATCTTCGCGAAGAAGAACACCGTCATCATTCCGGTGAGCAGGAATGCCCACCACGCCCAGTTGGCGGCAACGCCGCCGTCGCGGACCATGTTGGTCACGAGGTTCGGCGTGTCGGTGCTGAATGTCGTTGCAACCATCGAGACGCCGATGAGCCACCACGGCGCGGCACGTCCTGACGTGAAGAACTCAGTGGTGTTCGAGCTAGCGCGCCGGTAGAAGAAAAGCGCGGGCAGAAACGAGATGATGACCGAAGCGGCGACGATCCACCAATCGAGTGCGACGAGTTTCACGTTAGGGCCCGTGGCTCAGAGTGGGCGTGCAGGGTGCCGCGTGCAAAGGTAACTCCGTTTGAAAAGCTTTAACACAGAGGACGCAGAGGTTTGGGACAACCTCTATTTCATCACAGAGAACACAAAGGATTTAGTTGTTTCCGCATCCGCCCCAGAGCGCGAAGGCGAGAACGCTCTTGTAAAAGGTTTCCTCTGCGTCCTCGGGTGACGGGGTTGAGAGGCCTCTGTGTCCTCCGCGTCAAGTTTTTGATCCAACCGTTCGTAGCCCCGAGGACGGGCGATAGCCATATTCGGAGATCATCGATTACCCGATCGAAGTCGAGGCAGAACCATGTTGCGTCAAATTGCACTCGCAGTGGTTTGTGCCGCTGCACTCCCGGCGCAGGAAGTCATTCTCAAAGCGGATAACGGCCCCACAACGCTGCCGTTAGGCACCACCCAGGGCGTTCGCGCGAATCGCCTCGTCATCCGCGGCGCAACGATCCTGAGCGGACGCGGCGCGCCGGGCTCGAACCGCGCGATGCCGCCCGAAGGCCCCGTCGACATCATCATCGAAAACGGCGTCATCACTGATATCGTCCTCATGGACGCCGTCAACACCGCCGGCTACGGCAAAGACTTCAAGCGACCAAGCGGCGATCGAGTGATCGATGCCTCGGGCATGTACGTCACGCCGGGGCTCGTCGAGATGCACGCACACCTGCCGAGCCCTAACGGCGAGTATGGCGCGCGCGCGCTGGACTACGCGTACAGGCTGTACCTGGGACATGGCATCACGACGATTCGCGATGCCGGCACCGGCGCCGGCATCAAACTGATGAGCGACCAGCGCGCGCAGAGCGCGTCGAACAGTCTCATCGCGCCGCGCCTCGTGCTCTGCCAACGCTGGCCGCTGCCGCTGCGCCGCTGGGACATCGGCAACACGCCGGACAAGGCTCGCGCAATGGTTAGGCAGTTCAAGGAGCTCGGCGCCGACTGCGTGAAGGTCAGCAAGAGCCCCGGCCACTATCCTGACGTCCTCGCCGCCATCGCGGACGAGGCCAAGAAGATCGGTCTGTGGGTCATGACGGATCTCAAGGTCTCGGAGAGCGACGCGCTCGTGGCGTCCAACGCCGGCGTGCGATCCATCGAGCACTGGTACGGAATCCCCGACGCCGCGCTCAGAGGCTCGCAGAACTTCCCGACCGACTACAACTACTGGGACGAGCTGGATCGCTTTCGTTATGCAGGTTTGCTCTGGTCGGAAGCAGACAAAGACAGCGCGGCACTCCGCAATGTCATCACTACTATGATAAAGAACGGCACCAACTGGGACCCGACGATGTCGGTGTACGAAGACAATCGTGACGTCTGGCGCAACGTCACGATGCCAGTGCGCGAGACGCTCATGCATCCCAGCGAGATCGCCTCGGGTCCTGACACCTCCATACACGGCGCGTTCAAGCGCGAATGGAAGACGTCCGATGAGATCAACTGGAAGCGCAACTTCCAGATCTGGATGAAGTGGGTGCGCGAATTTCATCAGCGCGGCGGCATCCTGACGGCGGGGAGCGACGAGGGTGGCATCGGCGGCGTCGCGATGATCCGCGAGCTGGAGCTGATGCAGGAAGCGGGCATCCATCCGATCGATGTCATCAAGGTCGCCACGACGAACGCCTATCAAACGTTAGGCTGGGAGAAGCACTGTGGCATCCGTGTCGGCTGTGCGGCCGACGTGCTCGTCATCAACGGCAACCCGATCGACAACTTCAAGGTGATGTACGGACGGGGATATGGCGTGTACGGCCTCGTCCCGCGCAACGAGCAGTGGAAGTTTGGCGGCGTCACGTGGACGATCAAAGACGGTGTCGTCTACGACGCGCAGGCGCTTCTGCGTGAGGCGGAGTGGTACGTACAGCAGGAAAAACAGCGTCTGTCGACGAAGGCGACGACGTCGCCACCTTAACGCTCGCGTAGGCTCGTGCGTCAAAGGGGTCAGGTCTTGCACTGCAACACCTAAACTATGCGGCGCTACCCCAACTGAACGCCGCATGATTTAGGTGTTGCAGTGCAAGACCTGACCCTCTGAGCCCATTCACACATGTCGTCGACGTTGGTCGTCCGCCTATCGCGGGCGCTGCTCCTTGTCGTCGCGCTGTACCTGAGCGCCGAGAGCGCACACGCGCAGATCGGTTCTGCCACCGACATCGTCACCGGCATCGTCAGGCGCGAAACAAACACGCCCGTTGAAGGGGCGCAGGTCGAAGTCACGTCGCTGGAGACGACCATCACGCGCCGAGCGCGCACGAACGCGCAGGGTCGTTTTACGGTGCTTTTTCCCGACGGCGGCGGTCAGTACCGCGTCCGCGTGCGCGCGTTAGGCCTGGCGCCGCAGGAAGTGCTCGTCACGCGCCAATCGGACGAGGACCGCCTCGTCGCCGAAGTGCACATGACGTCGACGCCGACGCAGATCGCCGGCGTGACGATTCGCGGCCGGCAGGACATTCCGCGGGATATCGAGCGACCGACACCCGGCTCGACAGAACGCATGATGACGACCGATCAGGCGGCGCGCCTGCCGATCGATCCGGGTGATCTCCTCGCGCTGGCGCTTACGGCGCCGGGCGTCGTCAGCATCACCGGAAGCGACACGACGCCTAACGCGATTTCGATCGCCGGGCTCGGACCCGGGGCGAACAACATCACGCTTGATGGGTTGTCGTTCGGCGCGCAGGTTCCCCAGGAGGCGGTGCGCAGCACGCGCGTCATCACATCGACATATGATGCCGCGCGCGGCCAGTTTTCCGGCGGGCTCATTTCGTCGACGACGCGCAGCGGCACGAATACGATGCAGGGGAACTTTTCCTACGCATTGCGCGACCGAGACCTTGCCATCGAGGGTGAGGATCCATCGCCTGCCGCGCAGGGGTATACACAGAACCAGGTCTCCGGCGGCCTCGGTGGACCGATCGTCAAGGACCGGCTCTTCTGGTTCGGATCGCTGCAGCTCCGGCGCCGCGACGATGTGGTCCCGTCACTCACAAACGCGGATGGTGCCACGCTGACGCGCTTTGGTGTGAGCCCGGATTCGGTCGCGCGATTCACGTCGCTCCTGACAAATGCCGGCGTTTCACCCTTCGCCATCGCAGCTGACGACAGGCTCTCCGATAATGCGTCCGCAATCGTTAGGCTCGATTACCTCACGGAGGGTGGCCAATCGCTCTCGCTGCGCAGCGATTTCCGCTGGAGTGACACCGATCCGTCCCGCATCGGACCGTTGGCGCTGCCCCAGACCGGAGGCAACAACAGGAACTGGGGTGGCGGCCTCGCCGCGACGCTGACGTCGAACTTCGGCGGCCGCTTTCTCAATGAGCTCAAGGTCTACGGCTCGACAGACCGTCGCACGGGACGGCCCTTGCTCGTCATGCCTGCGGGTCGCGTGCAGGTGGCGTCGGACCTCACAGGCGGCGAGAGCGGTATCGCGACGCTGACGTTTGGCGGTAACACCGGCTTGCCACAGGACGGCGAGACAAAGTCGCTCGAAGCGACTAATGAGGTCTCGTGGCTGACCGACGACGGCGCGCATCGCTTCAAACTCGGCGCGCTGGTCAACGTCTCGCGATTCACTGAAGACGTCACGACGAACCGCTGGGGGACCTTCACGTTCAACTCGCTTGCCGACTTCGAGGCCGGACAGGCAGCGATGTTTACGCGCACGCTCGCGCCGCGGCTGCGCGAAGGGGCGGGGACGAATGCATCGCTCTACCTCGGTGACGTGTGGCGAGCGTCGCGCGAGTTGCAGGTGACGTACGGTGCCCGCGCCGAGGGTTCGCGCTTCGGCAAGACGCCCGCGTTCAACCCCGCGGTGGAGCAGAGCTTTGGCTACCGCACAGATCACGTGCCGACCGACTTTCGTGTGAGTCCCCGCGTCGGCTTTACATGGACGTTAGGCATGCCGCAGTTCGTCACCCGGCCGGGGGACGGCGACCGGCGGCCGGCGATACCGGCGGGTGGGTTCAGAGCACCGTGGCTGATTGTTCGTGGCGGGATCGGCGAGTTCCGCAGCGCGCCGTCGACACAGCTGGTCGCGTCAGCGGCCGGCGCGACGGGCTTACCGAACAACGAGTCGCAACTCGTCTGCATCGGAAGCGCCGTTCCAACGGCGGACTGGTCGCAGTTCGTGAGCAACAGCGCTGCGATTCCGACGCAATGCGCGAACGGGCAAGCGAGCACGATCCCGACGCAGCTGCCTAACGTGGCCGTGTTTGGTGACGATTTCGCCGCGCCACGCGCCTGGCGCGCCTCACTCGGCGCCTCGCGCCCGCTCCGGCAGCGCTACAACCTGAACGTCGAGCTGTCGTACGCCCGGGGCGTCGCGCGGACCGGCTACCGCGACGTGAACCTGCGCGGCGACCCGCGCTTCACACTGTCGAACGAGGGGAAGCGGCCCGTTTACGTCGACGCCGCGACAGTTGTGCCGACCACGGGCGCAACGTCGTTCCTCGCATCGCGCCTCAACCCATCGTTCGGCCAGGTGCTCGTGACGAGCTCCGACACGCGCAGCGACTCGCGTCAGCTCACGATTTCCCTCGGTGGCATCACCACGCGCGGGGCGATCTTCAACATGTCGTACACGCTGGCCCGAGCGAAGGACGAAGGAAGCGGCTCCGGCTTCGGGCGCTTCGGAGGCGGCGGATTTGGCGGGTTCGGGTCCGCGACGACGGCGGGCAACCCTAACGTGCGCGAGTGGGCCACGAGCGACTTCGAGCGGCGACACTCCTTCGTCACGACAGTCACGTGGCCGTTCGGCCAAGCAGTCGAGATCACCGCGTTCGGCCGCATGTCGTCAGGCGCGCCGTTCACACCACTCGTGGGCGGCGACATCAACGGCGACGGTGCTCGCAACGATCGCGCATTCTTGTTCAATCCCACGTCGACAAGCGACGCCGCTGTCGCAGCCGGAATGCAGCGGCTGCTCGCGAACTCGCCAGACGCGGTTCGCGCGTGTCTCTCGGAACAGCTCGGTCGCGTCGCTCAGCGCAACTCGTGCACGGGAGTGTGGCAGCCCTCGCTGGATTTCCAGGCGAACTGGCGCCCGAACTTCTGGGGATTGAATCGGCGCCTCGCCGTCTCTGTCGTCACCGTAAACGCGTTAGGCGGCCTGGACGAGCTGCTGCACGGATCCAACAATCTGCACGGCTGGGGACAGTTCCGCGGCCAGGACAATACCCTGCTGTATGTGCGCGGCTTCGACGCGACGACGCAGAGCTATCGCTACGAGGTGAATGAACGCTTTGGTGCGGCGCGCAACGGCGCCAACGGCATCCGCCTTCCGTTCCAGCTCGGCATCAACGCTCGCTTCACGTTAGGCCCCGATCGCATGCGCCAGATGCTGCAGGCAATGCGCGGTGGCATGGGTGGCGGCCAGGCTGGACGCGGCCCGGCCGGAGGTTTCGGCGGTGGCCAGGCGGGCCGTGGCGCCGGGCCCGGGGGCTTCGCGGAGATGGCTGCGAGCGCGAATCCGGTCAACGCCGTGATCCAACTCAAGGACTCGCTGGGTTTGAACGAGGAGCAGATCGCGAAGCTCAAGCCGTTGTCGGACTCACTGGCTGCGCGCAACACCGCGTTAGGCGCCGAGATGCGCAAAGTCATGGCCGATGCCGGAGCCAACCCGGACATGGGCGCGCTCTTCGGCCGCATCAGACCAGTCATGGAGAAACTGCAGAAGCAAAACGGCGAGGCGATGAAGGACGTGGAGAAGATCCTAACGAGTGAGCAGTGGGCCAAGGTCCCGGAGCGCATCAAGCGCGGTCAGATGCCCGGCATGGGACGTCCGGGGCAGCAGCCGCAGCGCCGTCCGCCCGGCTAAACCCCGATTTCATGTCAGCGATTTGACAGGACAGCGTCACAGCCTAGTCACACGCCGACGCCGGTCCAGCCCCGTATCCGAAGTGCTAACGTATTGGCATACAACAACATCTCGTCACAAAAGCGTTTGCCGGGCTGGACGGGGCCATTCGAAGTTCTGTGAGGGAATTTGACACCCAGCAACGTTGGCTGTCGTTGTGGTGTCTCATCAGCAACTAGAAGACACCTTTTCCCGGCCGGAGGCGCTCGACGACTTATGGATGTTCATCTCACTGACCTCCAACTCGCGATCGTGCGCGTCCTTTGGGACCGTGGAGAGTGCACGGTAGCAACGACGCAAGCTGCACTGCTCCCCGAGCGACCGCTCGCACAGACGACGGTCGCCACAATTCTCACTCGACTGGAAAAGCGCGGCGTCGTCGCGCATCGGCCTAACGGGCGTCAGTTCGTATATCGCGCGTTAGTGACGGAAGGCGATGTGCGTGTGTCGATGGTGCGTGAGCTCACCGCGATGCTGTTCGGCGGAAGCTCCGCTGCCCTCATCAGTCACGTGCTGCATGATCGCGGAGTATCGGAACAGGAGTACGGCGAGCTCAGACGGATCGTCGCCGCGGCGGGCGAACGAGCGAACGCGGCGTAAACTCGCGCGGGGCGCAACCCAAAGAGCCGAGCGGCAGCGCTCGGCTCTTTGCTTGGGACAGGCGGCGCAACTTCTGCCACGAGCAGCCAGACCCGCCAATCGCGTGACAGCGAGACCGTAGCGACTGGGGGGCCGGCGAGCCATACTACGCTTGTGGCTCCTCCCCCAGGACACATGAATCGCCGCGCATTCTCACACCAGCTTGTTACGGCGTTAGGTGCATTTGCCATGGCACCGAGCGCCTCGCGCTTTTACGCGCCCGCGGGCCGTGCCGACGTGCCGCGCACGAACGGCGATCGACTGAACCTGCATCTGCGCGAGCTCGCCGAGTTCGGCAAGAATCCGCAGGGCGGAGTGAGTCGCGTCGGCTATACGGACGCCGATAAGCAGGGACGGGAATACGCCATGCGCCGCATGCGAGAGGCAGGTCTCGACATTCGCATCGACACGGCTGGAAACATCATCGGCCGAGTGGCGGGGAGCGATCAACGTCTCAAGCCGATCCTCTTTGGCTCACACATCGATTCAGTTCCCGAAGGCGGCAATTACGACGGCACGCTCGGCTCGCTTTCCGCGATCGAATCGATTCAGACCATGCGCGAGCGGAAGATCGTCACGAAGCATCCACTCGAGGTTGTGATCTTCCAGTTCGAAGAAGGTGGCCTCTATGGAAGCCGTGGAATGATCGGCGCGCTCGCTGAGAAGGATCTCGGGCTCGTGAACTGGAGCGGCAAGACGATCAGAGACGGCATCGCGTTCATCGGCGGTGATCCTCAGCGGCTCAACGAGGCAAAGCGCCAGCCTGGCGACTACGCGGTCTATCTCGAGTTGCACATCGAACAGGGTGGCACGCTCGAGCAGCGCAAGCTGGATGTCGGCATTGTCCAAGGGATCGTTGGCGTGTATCGCTGGGAAGTGACAGTCGATGGATTCGCGAACCACGCCGGCACGACAGCGATGGCTGACAGACACGACGCGCTTCTCGCTGCCGCGCGTTTCATCGACATGGTCAATCGCACGGTCACGTCAGTGCCCGGCCGGCAGGTCGGTACCGTCGGCAAGATTCAGATATCGCCGAACACGCCTAACGTGGTTCCAGGGAAGGCCTCGCTGTCGCTGGAGCTGCGCGATCTCGATGCAGCCAAGGTCACTTCTCTACTGGAGACAATCCGGCGTGAGGCACAGGCGATCGCGAGCGCCAACGGGACCAGCATCCGCATCGAACCTATCAGCGCGAATGCGCCGGCGATGACCGACGCACGTGTGCGCCGCGCGGTCGGGGAGACCGCGCAAACACTGGGACTGAAAAGCGTAGAGTTGCCGAGTGGTGCCGGGCATGATGCGCAGTCGATGTCCATACTCGCACCGATGGGCATGATCTTCGTGCCGAGCGTCGGCGGGATCAGCCATTCGCCGAAGGAGTACACATCGCCGGGAGACTGCGTGCGCGGTGCCGACATGCTATTGAACACGATCTTGCGCCTGGACCAGATGGACTGGTCGCGCCCAGCGTCAACCTAACGAGTAGCTGCATGCATAAGAGCACGATTCATGATGAGCTCAAGCAAAAGAGGCCATTCCATTCCCGCTATCAGGAGGCGCTGCTCGCGTTGATGCGCACGGCCGCGGTGTCCAAGCGGCCCGTTGTGAAAGTCGTCGAGGCTGCTGGAATCTCTCTGGCGCAGTACAACGTGCTCCGCATCCTGCGAGGGTCGGGACCCGATGGGTTGCCGACTTTGGCGATTCGCGAACGTATGGTCGAAGAAGCTGCCGGCATCACTCGGCTGATCGACAAGCTCGAAGCCGCGGGCTACGTGAGTCGCGAACGCTCGACGCCGGATCGCCGGCTGGTTCTCTGCCGGATATCGGAGTCCGGCCTCGCGCTCCTGTCGGAACTGGATGCGGATGTGAACGAAGCCGACAAGGCGGTGCTGCAGGTGCTCAACGAAGAAGAGCTGGATCAGCTCATCGACCTGCTCGACAAAGTGCGAGAAATGGCTGGTGCGAACGCCGGGCTGGGCAGCGAGTCAGCCTAACGCGATGGTCGCGCAAGCGGTCGAATAACCGGAACGCAGACCACGCGGAAACGGCGCAGATTACGCAGATCAAACATGCTGTTAACAACAAGAGCGGTTATCTGCGGTCATCTGCGTAAGTTTGTGCGTCATCTGCGTTCCCGCTTTTGATCATCACGCGCACTCTAGCCGAAGATTGGCGGCGTGCGAGCGAACCAGGGCCGCGCGCGCTCGAGCTGTCCGGCGAGTCTGAACAGCGTCGCTTCGTCGCCGTACCGCCCGACAAACTGCACGCCGATCGGCAGCCCTTCGGCATTCCAGCAAAGCGGCACTGACATTGCCGGCTGCCCGGACACGTTGAATGGCGCCGTGAAAGGCATGAACTCGTAGACAGTATCGGCGAGCTTGTCGACCATGCCTAACGCGTACATCAGACGCCCGCCACGCACTCGTCCCATCGTCCGTAGCAGGCGCCGTTCGGCGGGAGTCGGCTGCAAGGCACCGTGGGGGAACGGCGGCGACGCGACCGTTGGCGTCAGCAGCACATCGTACTCTTCGAAGAACGCGCCGATCTTGCGCGACGAGCGCTGCAGGTAGCGCAGCGCGCCGGCGTACTCCGAGGCTGACGTCGCTGCGCCGACGAGCGCGAGCACCCACGTCGTGTACTCGACATCCTCGCGCTTGGCTGCTCGTCCCAGCAGCTCACGCGCATCGTCCAGCTCGGCGCGCGTTTCCCCAGCTACGAGCAGAATGAACGCCCGGTTGAAGCGCTCGCGATCTATAAATGGCGCGGCTTCCTCGACGTGATGCCCTAACGCTTCGAGAAGCTTCGCGGCATCGTGCACGGCGCTATGGCAGTCGGCGTGCACGTTGCGCCCCATCAGCGACTTCGTCGTGAAGGCCACACGCAGCGCAGCGGGCTCGGTCGCGACCTCCTCGAGGTAGGGGCGCAGCGGCGTCGCCGCCCAGTACGGTGCACCGACGTCGGCGCCTAACGTGGCGTCCAGCATGGCGGCGCTGTCACGCACCGAGCGCGTGAGCACGTGCTCGATAGCCGCGCCGCGCCACAGTTCGCCGCTATCAGGACCAGTTGGCGTGCGGCCGCGTGTCGGCTTGAGCCCGAAGATGCCGCAACATGACGCCGGCATGCGAATCGATCCCCCGCCGTCGCCGCCTCCAGCAACTGGAACCATTCCACTAGCGACTGCTGCGGCAGAGCCGCCGCTGGAGCCCGCGGTCGTCCGCTCGGGATTCCACGGGTTTCGCGCCGGCCCGAAGAGCTCCGGTTCTGTGAACGGCGTGAGCCCGAACTCGGGCGTGTTCGTCTTGCCGACGACAATCGCTCCAGTGGCGCGCACTCGTTTGACGTACTCGCTATCGTGCGGAGCGACGAAGTCTTTGAAGAGACGGCTGCCACTCGTTACGCGCTCGCCGCCGTACCACGATAGCAGATCCTTGAGCAGGATCGGCACGCCTTTGAACGGACCGTCGGGCAATTCGCTTTCAGCGGCGCGCCGCGCTGCATGGTACATCTTGTGCACGACCGCATTGAGCGCGGGATTCAGTCGTTCGATCCGCTCAATGGCAGACTCGACGAGTTCCTTCGCTGAGACGTCGCCTCTACGAACGAGCTCCGCGAGACCTAAACCGTCATGGTTGGAGTACAATGGAACAGGGGATAGGAGGATAGGGGATGGGGGATAGGAAAGACCGTCAAAGCGAGGAACGTCTCACAATGAACGTGTCCGCGTTAGTCAGCGTGTTATTCGCGTCGTCGGCGCTCCCGCTGTTCGCTCAAGCACCGACGAATCCGGAGTCACCGCCGGCAATAGTTGTCTCGGCCGAGGGGAAGCGCACGATGACGCCGGATCGCGCTTCGGTATTTCTCTCGATCCAGAATCGCAGCCGCACGCCGTCGCAGGCCGGCGCGGAGAATGCGCGCATCGCGACGGCAATTCGCAACGCCGTCGCGGCCGTCGGCGTGGATAAGGCGCAGATCAGCACGCTGAATTACAACGTGCGACCGGACATCGAGATCATTCCCGGTCCGCAAGGACGCGAGCTGCGCAGAGATTCTGCGTTCGTGGCGACGAATACAGTGCGCGTGGAGATTCGCAACATCGACCTGGTGAGCCGAGTGATCGACACCGCGCTCACGGCAGGCGCAACCAACGTGATGTCGGTGTCGTACTGGCTGGCCGACGCGAGCCGCGCTCGCAACGACGCGACGGTGGAAGCCGTCCACGCGGCACGCGCGCAAGCCGAGGCGATCGCGACGGCGGCAGGTGGTTCGTTAGGCGACCTCGTCGAAATACGCACGGAGCCCATCCGAATCATTGGCCCGCAGCCGATGATGGGCGAGACGGCAATGCTGCGTATGCAGGCGGCCGACGTGCCGACTCCGGTGAGTCCGCGCGACATCGACATCACCGCCTACGTGACGGCGCGCTGGAAGTTCGTCGCTCGGCCACGTTAGGCAGCTACCGCTCGACGTCGTGCAGGCGCGCGTGCTCCTCGCGCTCGGCGCGACGCAAGCGGCGCTCGAAGGGGACGCCGAGAATGAGGATGAGGAGGGCGATCGCCGACGCCGTCGCTGCGACGGATAGATAGCCCAGACCGCACGCGGCACCGAGGCAGGCGGCCAGCCAGATCGTTGCGGCCGTCGTCAGACCATGGACCATGTTGCCTGCCATGTCGCGCAGAATGACGCCAGCGCCGAGGAAACCGATCCCCGTGATGACGCCCTGAAGCGCACGGGAGGCCGAAGTCGAGTCTTGAGGCGGCAGCGTCGCCAGCAGGGTGATCATCGAAGCGCCGAGCGCCACGATCGCGTGCGTGCGGACGCCAGCGGGCTTGTCCTTGAGCTCGCGATTGATGCCGAGAATCATCCCGGCGAATGTTGCGGCGAAAAGCCGGATTACGATGTCGGAAAAAGCCACGTCCATGTCGTTCCTCGCCGCCTGACGAGCGCGTAGCTGCTGAGACCGGCAATACCCGCCTGAACATGGTCTGCTTTGTGCAAGACCGGAAGTGTGAGGGCAGGGTACGGCACACGAAATGTGAGCCGGCTCAGCACTCTCCGCCTGCCAACGCATTCACGTTAGGCAGGACCGTGTGATTGGCAGGAACCCGTTTGGAGGAACGACACAATGTTAATGACGATTGCGGTAATTCTCCTCGTTCTCTGGCTACTGGGTCTCGTTAGCTCGTACACGATTGGCGGATTGATCCATATCCTGCTCGTCGTTGCGATCATCATCTTCCTGGTGCGAGTGATTCAGGGCCGGCGGCCGGTTGTCTAGCACACCCTACCTGTCTAAACCGGCGAGGCAGAAATGACTGCATCGCGTTGGGTAGGGCTCTTGTTGGTCGTGCTCGGCGTCATCGGCTTGGCGTACGGTGGGATTACGTACACAAAGAAGCGCCACGCCGTTGACTTGGGTCCACTGGAAGTGAACGTGGATGAGAAAGAAAGCGTGCCAATTCCGCCGCTCGTCGGCGGATTGGCTATCGCTGCTGGAGTGGTGGTGCTTGCGTTAGGTGGGCGAAAGCGCGCCTAACGCAGGTCACCACTATCGGGTGTACTGCCCGAAAGCAAATCGAGCACAATTCAAGATCGGCCGGCTTCGTCACGTCGTGATTGAAGCCGGCTTCTCCTGTCGCGTACCACGCAACTCGGCCGGCTGACTGTCCTCGGGCACAGCCGGCGTACTCCCGCGTGCAAGGCCGCACTGCATATTGTGCGTGACCCAGCCAAGTCTGACGGCTTGCAAGGAGCACGCGATGATCCGGACCCGACGGTCACTAGGTGGCACCGCACTAACCTTTCTGGCGCTACAAATCCTTCCAATCGGCCGCGCCGCTGCGCAGCGGACGCAAAAGC
>DATBKN010000161.1:0-13509 GCA_036555845.1 Gemmatimonadaceae bacterium
ATCAATCCCAATCTGCAGATACCGATCGTGCCAGCGGATGGATTCTTCTCTACGAGCGAATCGCACTTCGGCTGCGTGGAAGTACAGGTACCTCAAGTAACGCAGAACGTCAGCGTGGCCGTGACAGCCAGGTCGGGAACGATTGCGTACTCGAAGAAGGTCACCATCGTCGCGCTCGCGCTGTCGTCGTTGACACTTGGAACCCGTACGATCGCGTCGGGCCACGGCACGGGCTTCGGCGTCAGACTAAACGGCGTCGCCGGCACAGGCGGCGCAGTCGTGCAACTCTCTTCGTCCGACAGATCAGTCGCCAACATCCCTGCGTCGGTCACAGTTCCCCACGGATTCGCCGTGGCGTCCGTTCCCTTCACCCCTGTGCTTCCATCTGGCGCCGCAGGCAGTGTCGCGAGCGCGATTATCACGGCTAGCTACGGCGGCCAGTCGCGTTCAGATACGATTTTTGTGCATCGTCCCTAGCAGAGACGCGGAGAGTGCGACCTATTCGGTGCACTCTGTCTGGACGAGACTATGGAACGCCGTGCATTTCTTCACACACTCGGCGCTGCTGCGGCCACGGGAATGCTCGCGCCGGCGCATCTGACTCCCTCCAAGAAGCTGCAGCGCATCGGCCTCGAGCTGTACGCGGTGCGGCACGAGATGGCGAAGGACCCTGACCGCACACTCGCCGCGGTCCGCGCGATCGGTTACACCGACGTCGAGCTGCTGTGGTCCTTCGGCAACTTCGGCCGTACGACGGCGCAGGTAGCCGCTGCACTCAAGAAGGAGGGGCTCCGCGCGCCGTCATGTCACATGTCGCCCGAGATGATCTTCATCGGCTGGCAGCGCAGCCTCGATATCGCCAAGCAGTTGGGTCATGAGTACCTCATCGTTCCGAGCTTCTCAGCCGAAACGACGCGCACGCTGGACGACTGGCGCGAGTGGGCCGATCGTTTCAACGCGGCCGGAGCTGTTGCCCGAAAGTCGGGAATCTGGCTCGCGTTCCATAACGAGGCCGATCACATGAAGCCGATCGATGGGCAGGTCCCGTACGACGTGTTCATCAGCCGTCTGGATCCGGCTAGCGTTAGGCTGCAGCTCGACGTGGGGAATATGCTGATCGGCGGCGGCGACCCGATGAAGTACCTCACCCAACATCGCGATCGCTACTGGAGCTTCCACCTCAAGGACGTCGTCAAGGATCGGTCCAGCGACACTCGCTTGGGCCAAGGCATCTTCGATTTCAAGAGCTTCCTGGCCGCCGTGCCCCAAATCGACAGCAAGCCCTGCTACGTCGAGGATGAGAGCCCGAGCGACGAGCTCGGCGCGGCCAAGAGCAATTTCCAGTATCTGAAGAATCTGAGTTTCTAGGCCGGTTAAACGTTTTCGAGCGGTCCGGCGTCTAACCTAAGAACCTTAGGTAAGGACGCCGCTCGTGCCACAGGATCTCGACCTCCTCCGCGGAACGCTCGACCTCTTCGTCCTCAAGACGCTGAGCTGGGGACCGATGCACGGTCTCGCCATCGTGCGCTGGATCGAAGGCGCCTCGAAGTCCCAGCTGCAGATCGAAGAAGGCGCGCTATACCCCGCCCTGCATCGCATGGAACAGCGCGGCTGGCTCAGCGCCGAATGGGGCGTCACGGATAACAACAGGAAGGCGAAGTACTATCGCCTCACTGCGCGCGGACGGAAGCAGTTCGCGACTCAGCTCTCGATCTGGGAGCGCTACACCAAAATGGCCGCCGCATTGCTCGCAACGCGGGAGGCGGCTGTATGAAACGCCTTTTTCGACTGCCTTTCTCTCGAGCACGCGTGCGTGGCGACGTGGATGCAGAGCTCTCATTCCACCTGCAGGGTCGCATCGAGGAGCTTGTCGCGGCTGGGATGTCGCGCGAGGAGGCCGAGGGCGAGGCGCTGCGGCGGTTCGGCGATCGTTCCGTCGTGGCGCAAGAGCTGGAGCGCATGGACGTGCGTGCCCACGAGCGCCGCGCGTTAGGCGAGCGCCTGGCAACGTTCTGGCGCGACACTCGGTATGCGGTGCGTGGCCTCGCCCGACGACCGCTGTATGCGCTCGCCGTCGTTCTCACGCTGGCGCTCGGCATCGGTGCCAACACCGCTGTGTTCTCGGCGTTCAAGACAGTTTTGCTGCAACCGCTGCCTGTACCCGGGATCGATCGGTTAGCCGTCGTACTGGGCGATTTCCCGCTCATACACCAACGTTTCGGCGTCTCGGCGCTCGAAGCGATCGACTTGTTCGAACGCAAGGACCTCTTCCCCACGGCGGCTGCAACGTCGGGTGGGGCTGTCACCCTGCTCGTCGCTGGAGAACCGACTCGAGTGTTCGGAGCTACAACGCTTGGCGAGTTCGCCAATGTCTTTGCTGTGCAGCCGTTGCTCGGTCGTTTCTACAGACCGGAAGACTCGCAGTTCGGACGGCCCGCTGTCGTTGTGCTGAGCCACCAACTCTGGCAACAACTCGGCGGCGACAGCTCCATCGTCGGGCAGATGCTGACGCTCAGCGACAAACCGCACGAAGTCGTCGGCGTGTTGCCGCCTAACTTCTCATATCCGTCGCAGACGATGCTCTGGCGCCCGCTCGTGCTCGACTCGCTGGTGCTGAACAATGAACAGAGCCGGGGCACAGTCATTTTTCGCTTCGTCGGCCGCATGCGCGATGGCCTAACGAACGAACAGCTCAGCAGTGAGCTGCGCGCATTGACGCAGCGCTGGCATGAAACGTACCTCGCCAATTACAAGTCGAGCGGCGGGCACATGCTGGTCACGGTCCCGCTCGTCGAATATCTCGCCGGGCAACTGAAGCCCATCCTTATCGCGCTCTTCGCAGCCGTGGGACTCGTGCTGCTCATCACGTGCGCGAATGTCGCCAGTCTACAGCTGGTTCACGCGAGCGGCCGCACGCGCGAGCTCGCCGTCCGGGCCGCACTCGGCGCCGGGCGAGCGGCGATCGCGCGGCAGGTCGTCCTCGAAAGCGCGCTGCTCGCGCTGGCCGGGGGCGTAAGCGGCGTGGTTATCGCGCGGCTCGGCCTAACGTGGCTGAAGGCACTCGATGTCACCCGTTTCCCTGCGCTGAAAGATTTGCAGCTCGACGGCTCTGTGCTGGCGTTCACCGCTGGTGTTGTCTTGTTCGCTGGCTTGTTGTTCGGCAGCGCTCCGGCGCTACGCGCGTCCCGAGTCAGCGTAAGTGATGCGCTGCGCGATTCGGCCCGCGGAACGAGTGCCGGCGCGGCTCGCCATCGCTTTCTCCGTGCCAGCGTCGTCGTGCAGAATGCGCTCACGCTCGTGCTGCTCGTCGGCGCGGTTCTGCTCATTCAGAGTCTCAATCGTTTGCTGCGCGTCGATCCCGGATTCCAGCCTGAGAACGTCGTCAGCTTCTACATTTCCGTTACGGCACGTTATCCCAACGGCGCGCCGCGGGTGGCGTTTTTCCGCGCGCTCGACGAGCGGCTCAGGGCAATCCCGGGCGTGCAATCTGTCGGTTTCGCCGCCGGTACGCCGTTCAGTGGATCGGCAGGAAGCACCTCTTACAGGCTGGCTGGAGTGCCGACGCAGCCGGGTGAAACCGGGCGCCACGCGAATCAGGCGTTTGTGTACGGTGACTATTTCCGCGCGTTAGGTATTCAGATCGTGCGTGGCCGCGGGTTCACGGACGCAGACTATGCGTCCGGTGCGGCGGTCGTGCTAGTGGATGAAACGCTGGTACGCCAATCCTTCGGCGATAAGGACCCGATCGGCACGCAGATCGAGCACGGGCCCGAAGGCACGATCATCGGCGTCGCGCGTTCGGTGAAGTTGGCGGACCTGAGTGAGCCCGCGCATCCACTCGTGTACCACAACTTCGCCAACGGAGGGTTTCTCGCGGGGATGACGGCCGTTGTGCGTTCATCGCTGCCGACAAGCGCAGTTATTGCCGCTGCGCGTGCGGCAGTAAAGGAACTGGACCCGTCGCTACCGATTTCGAGCGCTCGATCTTTGAGCGAACGTGTCGCCGAGTCGTATGGCACACGAAGCTTTGCCACCGGCGTACTGAGCGTATTCGCCGCCCTGTCGCTCGTCATCGCGCTGTTGGGTGTGTACGCCATGATGAGCTACGTCGTGAGCACTCGAAACAAGGAGATCGGCATCCGCTTGGCGTTAGGTGCCGCGCGCACGACGATCGCTCGCATGGTGTTGATCGATGCGACGAAGATCGCGGCGCTGGGTCTCGCAGTTGGCGTCGCGGCGTTTCTGGCGCTCGGTAAACTATTGCGCGTCCTGCTCTTCGGCGTGGGTCCCTACGACCCTGTGGCGTTAGGCGCCGCGGTGGCGCTGATCGGTGTGATCACGCTCCTGGCATCGTACTTTCCCGCTAGGCGCGCGGTGCGAGTCGATCCCCTTACGACGATGCGCGCCGAGTAGTCCCAAGTCGCTCATGGCGGACCACACACACAAAGGTTCCCACCGCGACGAACCCTTCGACCGTGGAGCTGTATCGGCGCCCCGATAGCCGGCGAGAGCCTGCGGTGGGGGCACGCCTCGCCAAGTCGAGCAGCCATAAACGTTGATGCCTGGCCTGCTCTGACCTAACGACGCTACACGTGCGCGTCGAAAGCCCGCGCGAGCAAGCTCGGGAGGATGTCACCGGCTTTTCCTGTTAGCTGCACGACGTTGTCTGCCTGAACTTGCCCGTCCATCGAGACGTTGATGACAGCCACGAACGCGCGACGCGACGCCGCGATCCATGGAAGTGACGCTGCCGGTTGCACGAGGTTGGACGTGCCAACAGACAGAAACACGTCGCACGAATCGGCGGCGGTAAATGCATGTGCCAGCGCGTCCTCGGGAAGCATCTCGCCAAACCAGACGATGTCGGGTCTCAGCATCGCGCCGCATGCGCATTGCGGCGGGAATGTGGATTCGTCCGCTGACCACTCTCGCTTCGCGTGACACGCGCTGCAGCGCGCACGCCGGATCGAGCCGTGAAGCTCGATCGCGTCTGTTGAACCAGCAGTCTGATGCAGACCGTCGACGTTCTGCGTGATCACCACGGTGCCCGGCACGCGTCGCTGCAGTTCGGCGATCGCCAGATGACCTTCGTTAGGTGAGGCGCGATCCACGAGCTCGCGGCGCCAGCGGTACCAGTCCCAAACCGTTTCCGGGTCGCGCGCGAATGCGTCCGGCGAGGCCAGGTCTTCAGGACGAAAGCGTTCCCACAATCCCGTTTGCGCCTCACGGAACGTGGGAATGCCCGATTCCGCGGATATCCCAGCTCCGGTGAGGACTGCGATCCGCGACGCCGTTTTCAGCCGCTCGGCGACGCGGTCCAAGTCCGTCACACGTCTCCCGCCTTCGCTGCCTTGATGAGGTTCTCGGCGGCACGAAACGCCAGCGCCTGGATCGTCAACGTCGGCTGACCGCGACCGGACGTGACGAAGGAGCTGCCGTCCACAAGGAACAGGTTTCGCACGTCGTGCGCGCGATGGAACTTGTCGACAACAGAGCGTGACGGATCGTTCCCCATGCGGCAAGTGCCTAACAAGTGGAAGCCGGCGCCGGGGTCCTCGCTGACAGGATAGCGCCACGTCTCGAGCGCGCCCGATGCTTCCAGAAGCTGCACGCTGCGTTCCTGCATGTGCTTCATCAGCTTCACGTCGTTGTCGTGTTCCTTGTATGTCACGCGCATCGCCGGGACACCCCAGGCATCCCTGAGCACCGGATCGAGGTCGATCGCGTTGGCTTCGACAGGCAGCGACGATGTGTGTGTGAGCGCGATCAGCGACCTCGTGTAATAGTCGCGCAGCACCTTCTTGAGGCCCATTCCCCAGCGCGGCGCGTCGAGCGGTCCGTTGAACATTGTCCAGAGCAAGGGGCCTGATCCGCCGCGGAAATCGATCCCTCCTCCACCGGCAAGACCTAACGACTGCGGAAGCTCGTAGTCTTCGAGTACTATACGAGAGACGGGCGCTCCTTTGTGCGCGTTCACTGCGTGTTCGAAGCGCGCGCCCGTCACGGAGCCTCCGTTGAACATGAGGTTCTTTCCGACGAGGCCACTGGAATTCGCCAGCCCCTGCGGGAAGCGATTCGACGTGGAGAGCAACAAAAGGCGAGCCGATTCCGCGCCGTTCGCCGAGAGCACGACAGCCTTCGCGCGTTGGCGCTGCTGGCGCTTGCGTGAATCGAAATACACGACGCCGGTCACTCGGCCGCTGTCATTCGTCTCGATGCGATGCACATAACTGTTCGGCCGTATCTCGCAACGACCCGTGCGCACGGCGTCCGGGATCATCGAGAAGAGCGAGCTTGACTTGGCGCCCCACTCACAGCCGAAGCCCCAGCAGAAGCCACAATTCATGCACGCCGAGCGACCGCGATACGGCCGGGACAGGATCGCCATCGGAGCTGGCTGAGCGAGCCAGCCCAGCTTCTTCGCGCCGATCTCCATGACAGCTCCGCCGCCTGTAATCGGTAGCGGTGGCATTGGATACGGCCGGCTCCGGGGTGCGTCGTTAGGGTTGACGCCAGCCTGTCCCGAAACTCCGACTTCCCATTCCGCGCGCGTGTAGTACGGCTCCAGATCGGCGTACGTGATCGGCCAATCATCGAACGACGTACCAGCCACGGCGCCTTTGCGCGTCTTCTCGACGAAATCGATGTCGCGGAAGCGCCAGTAGTTGGCCGCGAAGTGCACCGAGCTCCCGCCGACAAGCTTCGCATAGATCAAATAGTCGCGCTTCTTCGCCTCTTCGTTAGGTGTCAGGCGATGTGTATGCGGACGATCCGCGGGATTGCCAGTGTATTTGCCGAGGACGAGCGCCTCGAAGTCATCGTGATGGAAGTCGGCGCGGTTGAGATATGGGCCCTGTTCCATGACGACGACGGAGAATCCGGCGCGCGCGAGCTCGCGCGCCATGACGCCGCCAGCGGCGCCGGATCCGACAACCACAAAGTCGACTTCACGCCCCTGTTGATGACGCGGCCCGAGATGCGCGCGATCCGTCATGCGTCGCTCCGGTTGTCGCCTAACAGTTGACGGCGTATGGCCGGCCGATCGTAGTAGCCGAACGGCGGTTGAGATGTCGGCGACGGATCGTGACCGACCAGCTTCCAGCCGACATAGTTGCGGTTGCCACCGAATTTTGGACTGGACAGAACGCCTGCCAGCGTGAGTGTCCGAGCAAGCTCGAAAAAGGGCGACGTCTCACGCTCGCGCAGCACCGCATCCTGCTGCTCCTTCGTTAGGGCGGCGAAGTCGCGAGCATTGGCGTGTCTCGATGCGACGTCCTTCTGAAGGGTCGCAAGCCCATCACGCAGCTGCGTGCGCATCTCGGCAGGCAGATGCCGCGCCGAAACACGGTCGATGAAGTAGAGCGCACCCGCTTCGTGTGCCCCTGGCGTACCGTCGTCGCTTGGAAGGATTCGTGACGCGATTGCGTCAACGACTCGGGCCTCGGCCGCCGAGAAGAACTCGAGCCGACGCTGTGCGGGTTGCGCCATCCCGTGGTCAGTATGGCGCGCGACATCGCCAAGCGTAGAGAGGTTGTCCGCGAACCACAAAGCCGTCGCGCCGCTCCCCAGCACCGCAAGAAATCGTCTGCGAGAAGAATCGTATTCCATTTGGCTCCGACCTCAGACCCTCGACCTCTGACCTAGGCCCGGGTAAAGCTCGCCCCCATGCCTATTCCTGTCCAGCTTGCACCGCTCGTACATTCGTGCGCTCATGTCCCAATCAAAAATCCGAGTGGCAGTGTTAGGCGCTGGCGCATGGGCGCGCTTCGCGCATCTCCCAGGCTACAAACGCGACGCGCGCTGCGAGGTCGTCGCCGTTTGTGATCCACAACGTGAGCTTGCTGAGGCTGCTGCTCGCGAGTTTGGCATCCCCGCCGTCTCGACGGACCATCGTGAGATCATTTCACGCGCTGACATTGACCTGATCGATGTGTGCACGCCGAGCGCGACGCATTTCGAGCTGGCGTGGGCGGCGTTGGAGGCCGGCAAACACGTCTTGTGTGAGAAGCCTGTCGCTTTCGACTATCGCGAAACCCTGCGCGCACACGCTCTCGCCAAGTCGAAAGGCGTGAAGACGAAGCTCGGTTTCACGTTTCGTTATGCGCCCGCGATGCGTTACATGAAAGCGATGATCGACGAAGGTTTCGTCGGCACACCCTACATCTTCAACGGTTACGAGCAGAACTCGCAGTGGATCGATCCGTCGACGCCGCTGCGTCAGGCGGACCACACGGCCGATCAATCGGTGCTGCAGGTCTCCTCGCTCGAAGGCTATGGCGCCCCGATCATCGACCTCGGCATGTGGTTTGTCGGCAGCGGATTTGCCAGCGTCGTCGGCACGATGCGCAACTTCGTCCCTGAGCGAGTGGTTCGCGCGACGGGGAAGATGATGCGTATGAACATCGACGATGGCGACATCTTCATCGGCGAGTACGCGAACGGCGCGTTAGGCTCGATGCAGACGAGCTTCGTGACCGTTGGGAACTATCCGGGCCTCGAGGCGCGCGTGTACGGTAGCGAAGGCGCCATCATCTGCCGTCTCGTCGAGGAGCGCGGCATCTGCGAATCGTTGAAGGTCGCGACAAAGGACGCCGTTGAGTTTCGCGACATCGAGGTGCCGCAGTCGTTTTATCCGCCCGGCGGCAGCCCCAGGGAATCCTGGCGCACCTTGTTCTACGCCAACCTCGTCTCGTCTTTCATTGGAGAGATCGTGAACGGAGGCGGGGAGAATGAAGGAGATTTTTCCGATGGCGCCCGCGTGCAGGAGGTCATCAATGCGGTTGAATTGTCGTTTCGTGAGCGCCGCTGGGTGACGCTGCCGTTAGGTGGTACTTAGACCTCCGACCTCCGACCTCGTTGTCCCTCGACTCGTTCTTCGAATCCTACTACCGCCTCAACCCCGTCAACGCGACGTTCACAGGCGTTCACGACTTCGACGATCGTCTTCCCGACTGGTCGCCCGAAGGGCTCGACGCGGCTGCCAATGAAATGTCGACGCTCAGAACTGTATTGCAACAGGACGGGCCGCCCACGTTAGGCGATGCCGTGCTCGCGCGGCGAGACTGGGAACAGATCGATGGCGCGCTGGCCGACGCCTTTCTCGAGATCCAGCTCGGCGAGCTCGCGAGCGGACACTTTCGCAGCGGCAATCCATCTCTCGCGGTTGGCGAGGCGCTCTTTGGCGTGATTGCATTGATGACGCGCCCGTTCGCTGACCTCGAATGGCGCATGGAGCATGCGGCCAGGCGCCTCGCGGCGATACCGGCTTTCCTCGCTGGTGCCGAACGCAGTTGGTTGAGCGCGGCGGACGGAATGCCGGCCGCGTGGATCGAGCGCACGTTGCGAGAGTGCGAAGGCGGTCGCAAGCTGCTGACGACTGGCATCGACCGCTGGCTCGCATCCGGCGACGTCGCTGTGTCGCTGGCAAACGACGTTAGGCGATCGGCGGATGCCGCCGCGAATGCGCTGCACGTCTGCGCGGAGCAGCTCACCACACGTACCACTCGCGAGGACGGCTACGGCGTCGGAGCTGACTTCTTTTCCCTGCTGGTCGAGCGCGGCCATTGCTGCACGCGCCCATTGGCTGAGCTCAAGGAGTCGGCTTCAATCCAACTCGCAAAAGAGCGCCGCGCCCTGCACGAGATGGCCCACGCGGCTTCGTTAGGAACATGGCGCGATATTCAAACACGCCTGGCTGATCTGCACCCCGAGCCCGAAGAGTTCTACGGCGCCTTTGGCGAGACGTGGCGCGCCTGTCGCACCCTCGCTGTCCGTCGCCAGGTCGTGACGTGGCCCGAAGATTGGGGGATTCGTTACGTCCCCATTCCAGAGTGGACTCGTCAGGCAGCACCGCATCTGTACTACCTGTTCTATCGCTCGCCCGCACCATTCGACCAAGTCGCCATACACGAATACGTGGTGCCAGCGGTCGAAGATGTGGAAGACGAGCAGGCAGAAGAGCGCATGCTGCGCACGTGGAATGATTCGGCGATCAAGCTGAATCATGTCGTGCATCACGGTGCGATTGGCCATCACGTACAGAACTACTACGCCTACCGCGCTCCCTCGCGCATCGGGCAGATCGCAGCCGTCGATTGTGCAAGCCGGATTGGAATGTTCTGCGGCGGCACGATGGCGGAAGGGTGGGCGTGCTACGCGACGACTCTGATGGAAGAAGTGGGTTTCTTGACTGAATTCGAGCGCGTCGCCGAGCAGCATACGCGCGTGCGACTTCTTACGCGAGCCGTTGTGGACTTTGGCCTGCATAGCGGCGAACTGTCGTTCGAAGCCGCGGCGGCCACCTTCGTCGACGCATGTGGCATGTCGCCGGAACAGGCTTCCGCAGAAGTAACAAAGGCCTCAATGTTCCCCGGCACGGCGATGATGTACTGGCTCGGCATTGAACAGCTCCAGGCATTGCGAGCCGCGCATGAAAGCGCGTTAGGCAGGAACTTTCGTCTCAAGACCTTTCACGACGAGCTCTTGTCCTTTGGTTCACTTCCTGTCGCTCTTATCGCACGGCTGATGCCCGCCGGCGCGACCACGCCGCGTTAGGTCTACCGTGATCAAACAGCCCGCGCTGCTCATGCTGCTCGCAGCTCTCGTGGCGTGCGAGCGGCAGGCGCCCGGCCCCAGCAATGATCTGCTAATCGTCGGCTACGATCGTGAACCGGACACCATGAACCGCTTCAGCACGCACATTCTGGAGGATATCCAGTCGTGCGTCGTCGAAGGCCTCGTCACGACAGATGAAGAGATGCGCATCGTGCCGCTGCTCGCCGTGGACGTCCCCACGTTTGAAAACGGCGGAGTGAAACTGCGTCCCGATGGCGGAATGGACGTGACCTGGAAGCTGCGCCCGGGCGTGCGATGGCATGACGGCAAGCCGTTCACGTCCGCCGACGTGCAGTTCACGGTGCGGGCCGTCAACTCTCCGGACTACAACCCCGAGAGTACAGACGGTTTCGACCGCATCACGAGCGTCGATACACCCGACTCGCTCACGGCAATCGTACATTACAGAGAGGTCTACGCCCCCTATCAGCTGCAGTTCATCCGCGGTGCGCTGCCGAAGCACCTGCTCGAGGGCCGCGACATCGATCGCGCGATGGACTACAATCGCAGCCCGTTAGGCACCGGGCCGTATCGCGTCGCCGAGTGGCGTACGGGCGAGTATGTGCTGCTCGAGCGCGTCGATAACTATTGGCGCGGCGACTCGCTGCCCAAGATCCGCCGAGTGCTCTTCAAGTTCCTGCCGAATACGACGACGCGGATCAACCAACTGAAGAGCGGCGAGGTTCACGTTGTAGCGCTCGTGCCGTGGGACAAGGCACGCGAGGTCGCTGGCGTCCCCGGAATCTCGCTGCACAAGCTCGTCGGCAACTCGTACGAGCACGTGACGCTGAATCAGCGCAGCGTTGCCGCGTTTCGCGACAAGAACGTTAGGCGCGCCCTGCTGCACGCGATCGACCGCGAGGCGATAGCGCGGACTATTCTGGATTCGCTGGCTCCGGTCGCGGATGGACCGATCCAGCCGATGTCCTGGGCCTTCACTGACTCGATTCGCACGTACCCGTTCAATCCGCAGGAGGCGCGCCGCCTGCTCGACGGCGCCGGATGGCGTGATGCCAACGGCGACGGCGTCCGTGAGAAGGACGGCAAGCCGTTTTCGTTCACGCTCATGACGCAGGCGGGCTTCGTCATCCGCGAGAACGTCGCCCAGGCGTTGCAGCGAATGTGGCGCGACGTCGGCGTCGACACGCGCATTCAACTCGTCGACGGCACCGCGATTTCCTCGTTATGGTTCGAGGGAAAGTTCGACGCCTTGCTGCATTGGTGGCACATGCCGGCGGACCCCGAGTTGGCGACGTTCTTCGCGAAGGATCGAACACCGCCGGCCGGCCGCAACATCAACTACATCGAAGACGACTCGTTGACCACGCTGCTCTATGCTTCGGATCGAACCGTCGATCAGGCGAAGCGTCGCGTGCTGCTTGTGACAGCGCAGCAGCGGTTGTCCGACCTGGTTCCCGAGCTTCCGCTCTACAACGTGACGCGACTCGACGCCGTGCCGACGACGCTCAAGAACTTCAAAGGCAATCCGACAAACACGGGTATCTTCTGGAATATCCACGAGTGGGAGATACGTTAGGCAGTCCTTATCGCTACCCCTATCCCTATTCCTACCCCTAGTTTTCTTGGTCTCCCGCCTCCTCCAGTCCCTGCTCCTGCTCGTTCTCGTCTCGGCACTCGTCTTCGTGCTGATACACGCAGTCCCCGGCGGTCCGCTCACGATGTACCTCGAGAATCCGAATGTCCGTCCGGAGGACATCGCGCGTCTTCGGGCATCGCTCGGCCTCGATCGGCCGTTGTTCGAGCAGTACATCTCGTGGTTGAGCGGGTTCGTCCGAGGCGACTGGGGCTTCTCCTACACCGATGGACGGCCGGTCGCCGTGCGACTCATCGAACGGATTCCAGCTACCCTGGAGCTGATCGGCGTCTCACTCGTCGTGGCGATTCTTGCTTCCGTGCCCGTCGCCGTGTGGACGGCTGTTAGGCAGGGACGCTGGATCGATCGTCTCATGAATAACGCGACATTGGCAGCCATTTCGCTTCCGGCGTTCTGGTTCGCATTGGTTTTGCAGCTTCTTTTCGCTGTCTGGTTAGGCTGGCTCCCATCCTCAGGCCGATCGTCCGTGCTCGATCGCGGATTTGGCGACCGGCTCGGGCATATCCTCCTGCCGGCGACAGTGCTGGCCGCGCTGCATGGCGCGGCGTGGATGCGCTACCTGCGCAGCTCCATGGGTCAGGCGCTGCGCCAGCGCTTCGTGCTCGTCGCGCGCGCCAAGGGCGCCCCGGAACGACTCGTGCGCTACAAGCACGCCCTGCGCACCGCGCTGCTCCCCTTCGTGACTGTCGTTATGCTCGACGCCGCAATCATTGTATCCGGCGCCGTGGTGACCGAGAGCGTGTTCGCGTGGCCCGGGCTGGGCGGGCTTTTCTATGAGTCGCTCGTCAGGCGCGACTACACGGTGTTGATGGCCTTTCTGATGCTCTCCTCAGCGGCTGTAGTCGCATTGAGTGCGCTCGCCGATGGTCTTTACCGCGCGCTGGACCCACGCGTACGAGTACGCGCCGCGTGACCTCGAACCGGCGGGCGCCTGCGCTGCTTCTGCTATTCGCGTTGATCGCCCTCGCGCTGCTGGCTCCGATCCTCGCCCCCTTTGCACCCGACGCAGTGGATCTCGCGAGCCGCCGCGCGGCCCCCGGTTTCCTTCACTGGTTCGGCACTGACGCATTGGGGCGCGATGTGCTGAGCCGCGTGCTGTACGGCGCGCGCGTCTCCCTCGCGGTCGGCGTGCTTTCGGCCGCCCTCGCCGTTTCGTTAGGCGTCGCCATCGGGGCGCTGGCGGGTTATGTGGGGCGTGGACTCGACGCCGCACTGATGCGATTCACCGACGCGATGCTCAGCATCCCGCGTTTGCCGCTGCTCATGGTGCTGGGCGCCAT
>DATBKN010000162.1:0-7745 GCA_036555845.1 Gemmatimonadaceae bacterium
CCGGACGGGATGATCGTGTACAAGCAGCAGCCGTTCCGCGTGATGGCGCAGGATGCATACACGGAGTTAGGCGACGTCATCGACAGATTGTCGCCGCCAGCGCCGAGCGGACCCTAACGAGTTTTGCCGGCCATTGAGAGCGCGTCGCGATCCGGCGCGCTCTCCCCTTTCGCTACTGATCCGACAGATGAACATGCGCGTGGCTCGTGCTCGACGCCGGCCGGCGATGCGCGGCATGCTGCGCGCGTGCTGTCGCGTCCAGAGCTTTGGCGACGAGGCGACTCGCAAAGTCGCCGTGGTCCAGGGCAGGAGCCGCCGGGCCTGGGTCCGCAATCGCGCAGCCAGTCGGACACGTGCCGACGAGGTGCTGTACGTGCTCGAAGCGTACCCGCGCGAGATCGTGAGCCGCGTACGCCGCATTCATTATCGCGATGAGTGACGACACCTCGCTGGCCATTCCGCGCTCGATCACGCGAAATGCGTCATACACGATGCGGCACAAGTCGGTCGGCGGATGCCGCGTGCCGCGTCCGATTCCCGCATACACGACGCCGCTGTCCTCGAAAACGCGCCGTTGATACGCATTCGCTGCGTCGACGAGCACGCGCATCTGGCGTCCCGCGAGCAGAATCGATCCGACACCTTCCACATAGTCGCGATGCGCTACACAAACGACGGCCAGCTCGGCGCCATCGAGTGCTTTCGCGAGATCCGTCGTGCTCTCGAGAGCCGTCGTTTGCTGATCATCCGGGACTGCCGTTGCGCGAACATATGGATCGTGCAGCGTCACACGAGCTCCGGCCGCCAGCAGCGCGCGCGCCAGCACCAGCGTCGGAGAGTTCTTCGTGTCGTCCGAGTTGGACTTGTACGCCGTGCCTAACAAGCAGACCGAGCGCTTCTCCAGGCCGCCAAGGATCCGCTCGACGAGCGCCTTCACGACCAACGGCGACTCGTCGTTGATGCGGCGCGCCTCCAGTATCAGGCTGTCGTCGGCCGAGGCGCTGAGCTCTCTCGCTTTCGCCCATAGCAAGCGACCATCGCGTGGAAGAGCGTGCCCGCCGACGCCGAGCGTCGGTATGAGAAGGGCACCGCGCGGCACAGCCGTTGGCTGGAAGCTCGCGATATCTCGCTGCAGCAGCTCGCCGTTGAGCCACTCGCGCAGCTTGTAGAAATCGATGTCGTGCTGATCGCAGTATCTCGCGACTTCCGTGGCAAGCGCGATGCGCACGTCGCGATACGCATTCTCCAGCGTTTTCGCCACTTCGGCCGTGAGCGGATTTGTGCGATGCAGCGTCCCGCGTGTAACGACCTGGGTATACAACTCAGCCATCCGCGACGTGGTCTCAACGGTGAGACCCGCCACCAGTTTGTCTGACGAAGACACGCGCTCCATCAAGCGTCCGGGCATCACTCGGTGAGGACTGTAACCGAGATGGACTTCGCGACCGTCTTGCAATCCGGCGGCGCGAAAGACGTCCACCACATCGTTCTGCAGCGCAGTCGGTGCGAGTGTTGATTCAATGATGACCAGCGGAGCAGCGCCATTGCTCCGCTGCGCGACTTCGCGCGAAACCGCGTACAGTGCGTCGTAGAGCGGATCCTTGTCAGGCAGGAGATCGGACGCAACGCACACGAGGATGACATCTGCAGTGCGAAGGACCGCGAGGTCGTCTGTGGCGCTGAGGAGTCCGTCAGCCACTGCCGTGCGAATGATGGAATCGAGACCTGGTTCGATGCCGCCTATCGGCGATCGGCCTTTGTTGACTGCGTCGATCTGCCAGCCTAACGAGTCCGGGCCGCGCTGAACGACGACGACGTGAGCGGGCTCTTCGCTGCCGACTCGAATTCGAGCGTAGGCGAGCAGCGCCGCCACCGGCATGCCGATGAATCCGGGACCGACAACCGC
Organism: Gemmatimonadaceae bacterium; assembly: GCA_036555845.1. Taxonomy (GTDB): domain Bacteria; phylum Gemmatimonadota; class Gemmatimonadetes; order Gemmatimonadales; family Gemmatimonadaceae; genus DASYRX01. Next base: position 1,907 of record DATBKN010000162.1, read on the forward strand.
GATCCTGCGCACGGTCCAAGGCGCAGACGCTTCGTTGACGTCGAGCGGCACGATCGATTCGCTCACTGCCGACCCTCGCTGCTGACGTCGGCGAGCACGGCCACCGGTCTCGTCCCGTTGCTGTGCATTTGCGCGAAGCGCTCATCGAGCCGGGCAGATTGCGCGTTCGCCAGTCCGACGAGGTCATTGAGATTGAGCACGCCGGACGCACACTGCGCTGAGTTGACCAGGTGAATGCGCGGCCGCGACGTGGCGAGGGCTGGCAGCAGATCGCGGGTGTAATTCCGTGTCACGACGGGAATGGCATGTCGTGAGCGGGCGATATCCCAGGCGATCACATCGCGGCGTCCGAGGTGCGGATACATGACGCCTAACGCGGCCATGAAGCGATGCCGCAGCGCCATATCGCTGAGCGACCAGTAGGAGTCATGTTGTGCGACGAAGCGCGGCAGATACACGAGCGTAGCGCCACCGAAGGCGTTCGGCGTCGTCAGCGTCGTTGCCTCCACAACGGCGTTGAACGGCATGCCGCTGCTGGCGATGCCGGTGCGGTACATGGCGCCTAACGGTTTGCGCAGCAGGACGGATAGCGCGACGATGCCGTTGTAGGTGACACCTTCCAGCCGGGCGCGCTCTGCGTCGCTGAGCTGTGGGCAGAGTCGTGCCGTGAGCGGTGTCGCCGTTGTGACGACCACATGGTCGAAGTTGGCGATGCGGCCGTCTTGCAGCAGAATGGACGCGGCGTGTGTGTCGTCGACCACTCGAGTGACGGTCGCGCTCAGCTCCAGTCGCACACCCAGCGAGCCAAGCAGCGGGCCTAACGTTTGAAGGAGCCCTGCGGCCCCTCCCTCGAGATAGCCGTACACAGCGCGCCGGTGCCCTGTGCGGCTCGTGCCGTAGAGCCGCTGGACCAGCGTCCGCACGATCGCCGCGCTGGCGTCGATGTGACTCTCGCCGGCAACCGCGTTGAGCAGCGGCATCCAGTAGCGTTCGTAGGCCCGGCGGCCGCTCCAGTTCACGAGCCACTCCACGGCGCCGCTCGATTCCAGCGACGTCCCGTCACGCAGATGTCGCACACGCCGCATCGTTAGGGCCACGCGTATTTTGTCCAGCGGCGTCAGCGCCGCGAAGTGCCTGTAATCCAGCGGCGAGGAAAGCGCGTGCAGCCGGCCGCCGATATAGAGCCCCGCTCGGCTCAAACCCCAGCGCAGCCGATCGGCGATCCCGACTTCATGCACGAGATCGTGCAGATGCCCGTCGGACTGCAGCAGAACGTGTGGGAATCGATCATAGGCAAACGGCCCGATCGCTGATGGAGCGGCGAGGCCACCGGGCAAGTGCGACGACTCGAACAGCGTGACGTTGTATCCGCGCTGACGCATCCGGTACGCCAGCGTGAGTCCGAGCATGCCACCGCCAACGATTCCCACGTTAGGCATGCGCCGACGCTCCTGGATCTCGATGTGTAGCTGGGCGCGGGCCGACATGGCCACCTGGCGGTCTGGGTGAAACGCGGCGCCGGCGGACGACGCGGGCGGTCAAATGGGTGCAGGGCAACAACTTCACGCCTACATCATTCGCACGCTTGGGACCGCTTATACTGTTTCGCGGCGTGCTGGTGCCTTTATGGGCGCTGGCAGACCATAGGGCTAAACTATTACATGCCAACGGGATCACTTCTCGGATGCCGAGGCACTATCACGCTCCTGAACCGAGCCGTCACAGTGGTGGCGCGAGGCGGGCAAGTTTGTCGTCGAGGCGCCACACAAAACTCGTGCAACGAGTGCGCGCGCTTGCGCGGCGAAACGGATCGACACAAGGTCACGCGCCCGTAACTGCCTCACATCATCGGCGCTCTGCCAGGATCGCTTCCCGCATGCTGCGACAGCTGCTTCTCATCGCGTTAGGCGCTTCCATGAGCCGCGCGCAGACGCCGGCGGTAACGGTACTGCGCGCCGCACGACTCCTCGATACTCGCGCCGGCGCGACGCTTTCGCCCGGCATGGTGCGCGTCGAAGGTGAACGCATCACGGCCGTTGGGCAGCGCGTCGAAGTCCCGACAGGCGCGACGTTGATCGATCTCGGTGATGCAACGCTGCTCCCGGGATTGATCGATCTGCACACGCACCTGACCAATCGCATGGGCGTGCATTGGGAGGATGGCCTCCTGACGACGACGCCGGCGCACGACGCGCTCTGGGGCGCTTACAACGCGCGCCTAACGCTGCTCGCCGGGTTCACCACGTGTCGTGACATGGGACCTACGTGGCCTTATGTCGACATCGAGCTGCGTAAAGCAATCGACCAGGGCGCAGTGCCCGGCCCACGTCTTCTCGTGGCCGGTGCGTATGTGTCGTCGACCGGCGGCGCAGGCGACGCGCGTCAGTTCTCGCCGTATGTGGACGTGCCGCACGCCAATTATCTGGCCGACGGGCCTGACGAAGTGACTAAGGCAGTGCGCACGCACCTCAAGCAAGGTGCCGATTTCATCAAAATCCTCGCGACCGGTGCTGTGCTCTCGAAGGGAATTCCGCCTGGTGCGCAGCAATACAGCGACGCCGAGATCGAAGCGGCAGTCGTGGAAGCGCGTCGCTGGGGGCGAGTCGTCGCCGCACACGCGCATGGCGCCGGCGGAATCAAAGCGGCGATTCGTCTCGGCGTGCGCACTGTCGATCACGGCTCCGAGCTCGATGACGAAGCGGTGTCGATGCTCAAAAACAACCGCGCCACGTACTACGTACCGACGCTATACACAACCGAATACGTTCTCAGCGAAGGCGCGCGCAACAACGTGCCGGCCTCCGAGATCGAGCGCTCGCGCCAGATCCAGGAGCAGAAGATGGCGGGATTTCGCCGCGCGCTGGCAGCCGGCATTCCCATCGGCTTCGCGACCGACGCCGCCGTCATTCCGCACGGGAAGAATGCGCACGAGCTGGTCGTGCGCACCTCGTTAGGTGAGTCGCCGCTCGCCGCGCTCATAGCCGCCACTCGGCTCAACTCGGAGATCATCGGCTGGAACGACCGCGTCGGGACGCTGGAGGCCGGGAAGTACGCCGACATCATCGCCGTTCCCGGCGACCCGTTACGTGACATCGCCGTCATGGAACGCGTGGGCTTCGTGATGAAGGGCGGCGTTGTGTATCGCGACGATCTCAGGAAACGGCAGCCATGACCAATCTCTGTCTCGCGCTGCAGGTCGTCGCGCTCACGCACGCGACCGTCATCGACGTCAGCGGCGCTTCATGACGAGCTCGAGCTGTTGGTCCGTGCGGGACTCTCACCGATCGCCGCGCTGAGAACGGCGACGTCCGAGCCCGCGGGCTACTTCGCAGCAACCGACTCGCTAGGCAGCGTAGCGGCTGGCAAGGTTGCTGATCTGGTGGTGCTCGACGCCGATCCGCTCGCCGACACACGCAACACGCGACGCATCTTTCTCGTCGTGGCCAACGGCCGAGTGTACGACGCCGAGGCGCGCGCGGCGTTGATAGCCGGAGTGAAGCGGGCCGCGAAAGGGAGTCAATAACTTCGCGCCCAAGCCCGGCGCCGCTTACTTTCTTGCGCATGACATTTGCGCCCGGGCGTGGACCATTTACAGTCGGCATTGTTCAAGAGAGCGCCGGCGCTGACATCGGCGCGAACGTGGAGCGTCAGGTCGCGCGCGTGCGCGAAGCGCATAGCCAGGGTGCGCAGATCATCTGCCTGCAAGAGCTCTTCAACTCGACGTACTTCTGTAAACGGCAGGACGCGTCGCGATTCGATATCGCTGAGTCGATTCCGGGACCGACAACCGACCGCATGTGCGCGCTCGCGCGAGAGCTCGGCGTCGTACTCATCGTCCCGCTCTTCGAGCGGCAGGCGGCGGGGATCTATCGCAACTCGGCGGCCATCATCGATGCCGATGGATCGCTGTTAGGCGTCTATCGCAAGATGCATATCCCGGACGATCCGCTCTACTATGAGAAGTACTACTTCACGCCTGGTGAGCCCGTCGCCGTGCAGGGCGATCGGGTGCGGTCGTACGAAGGGTTCGCCGTCTGGTCGACGCGTTTTGCGGATATCGGCGTCCTGATCTGCTGGGATCAGTGGTATCCGGAAGGAGCCCGCGTCACGTCGCTGTTGGGTGCTCAGGTGCTGTTCTATCCTACGGCGATCGGTTGGCACCCATCGGAGAAGAAAGCCTTCGGCGTGGCGCAGACGGAGGCGTGGCGCACGATGCAGCGCGCGCACGCGATCGCGAATGGCGTGTACGTCGCCTCGCCAAACCGCGTGGGCTTCGAGGACGAACCAGGAACCGAAGGGATCGAGTTCTTCGGGCATTCGTTCATCGCCGATCCGTTCGGGCGCATCGTGGCGTCTGCGGAATCCGAGCCGGGCGTAGTCGTTGCCAAGTGCGATCCGGCGCTGTCGGAGGATACGCGGCGCAACTGGCCATTCCTGCGCGACCGCCGCATCGATGCGTACGGCGGGGTTCTGAGTCGTTGGCTGGGATAATCATGCGAGGGCGAGCCTAACGATGGCATTGCCGCCGCCACCCTATCGCATGCCGGCGGAGTGGGAGCCGCACCGCGCGACGTGGATCGCGTGGCCACATCACGAGCCGGATTGGCCGGGAAAGATCGAGACAATTCCGTGGATCTACGCCGAGATCGTGCGCGTGCTGCACACGAGGGAAACCGTCGAGATTCTCTGTCATAACAAGGATGTACACGCGGATGCGCAGGCGAAACTCGATGCCCATGGGTGCGATCCAGCGCGCGTGCGGCTGCACGTCGTTCCTAACGATCGCGTCTGGCTGCGCGACTCGGCGCCGACCGGTATCAAGGCCGCCAACGGCAGTGCACTCTGCGCGCACTGGCGTTTCAATGCCTGGGCCAAGTACGACAACTACCAGAGCGACCAGCACGTCGGCGAGGCCGTTGCGCGCCTGTCCGGGAAGCCGCGTCTGGCACCGCAGCGCCCGGACAATGGTGAGCGCGTCGTGCTCGAGGGCGGCGCTATCGATACAAACGGCGCCGGGCTGCTGCTCACGACGGAAGAGTGCCTGCTGTCGGACGTGCAGCAGCGCAATCCGGGGCTGACTCGAGAAGGCTACGAGCGCATCTTCCGTGATGTGCTTGGCGTTAGGCAGACGATCTGGCTCGGAGCCGGATGCGCCGGCGACGACACGCACGGCCACGTGGACGACATCGCGCGGTTCGTGGACCCGGACACCGTGGTTTTGGCCGTCGAGGAAGACCCCAACGACGCCAACTACGCGCCTTCCATGGACAACCTCGACCGGCTCGAGAGACTGGAGGGCCGCAACCTGCGCATCGTGAGGCTTCCCTTCCCCCGCCCCGTGATGATGGATGGCCAGCGGCTCCCGGCGAGCTACGCGAACTTCTACATTGCCAACGGCGTGGTCCTCGTTCCGACGTTCAATGACGCGAACGATCGCCACGCGTTGCAGGTCCTCGCGACCTGTTTCCCGGATCGTGACGTCGTGGGCATCCATGCCGTCGACTTGGTATGGGGACTTGGCACGCTGCACTGCCTCACTCAACAGGAACCGGCCTGACTATGACGCCCATTCGGTACGTGATCGGTTCAGCCTTCTGCCTAACGGCAATGGCATGCGGTCGCCCGGACAATCCGAGTGGCGGTGATACTGGCGGCACTGTCATTATCGCCACTGGCGCGGACGCGGAGGCTGTTCTTCCACCGCTTGTGTTCACGACCGTGGGCAAGATGATCACGGACCTGGTCTACGAGCCGCTCGCCGAGATCAACGACAATCTGAATGCGATCGGTGATATTGGCTTCACGCCGCGACTCGCCAAGAGCTGGTCCTGGGCGGCTG
>DATBKN010000163.1:0-9169 GCA_036555845.1 Gemmatimonadaceae bacterium
AGCCCTTCTCGTCGTTGAACCACTTCACTGTTCCTGTCGTACGCATTCTTACTACTCCTGATGATGACTGTGCGGGCGTGCGGATTAAACCGTACGTCTCGACACATTGATTTTCGTGATCAAAAGCCCTCACGATAGGCCTCCCGCGGTTATGCAGGAATGCTGCGAATGGATGTAAAAAAGGCCTGCACGCAATTCGGCAGGCCCAGAAAACCATATTCGGAACTTGTCCACGCACTAGTGTGCGTGTGTGCTTGCAATAAAGCTAGTCGCACCCAGTTGCAGATACAAGCGTGATGTGAGTGAAAATCATGGCTCGGCGACACTTCTTTCTCGGCCCCCTCATCGCCCTGTGCGCACCTCGCGCGTGAACTGGAAGAGCGTCGTCTTCCTGCTGCACCGCTGGCTTGGCATCTCGTTAGGCCTCGTCGTGCTGATCTGGTTCATGAGCGGGATCGCCATGATGTACTATCCATATCCGGAGCTCACCTCCGCTGAGCAGCTGCGCCTGCTGCCCACTCTGCGTAACGCATCGCTTCCGCCGATCGCCGGCTTCGCGCACGTGCGTAATCGTGCACGCCTCGATTTCACGTCCGAGATCGTCGGTGCGCGGCTCAAGCTCTGGAACGAGCGGCCCACATATGAACTGTGGACTGTTAACGTCGGCGCCGCGCAACCGCCCATTCTTGTCGACGCGACGACTGGCGAGCGACTCCCGGCGATCGACGCGGCCAGCGCCAGCCGCTCCTCCGAGCGAATCGCGCCGCCGAATGCCCGCGTGCGCGCGGTGACGCTGCTGCCGCGCGGCGATCACTACTTCATGGGAGCAGAATGGCGAAACACGTATCCGGTTTTCCGCATTGCCTACGACGATCGCGCACGCACGGCCATTTACATCTCGTCACGCAGCGGCGAGCCGGCGGCAATTGTGACGGCGCGCGCGCGATGGACGACCTGGTTAGGCACGGTGCCGCACTGGCTCTATGTGCAGTGGCTGTATTACGACCACTACAGCGGTTGGCTGTGGATCAGCATCCTCCTGCCAGGCGTCGCGCTGGCGCTGGCATTCACAGGCGTCTTTTTCGGCTTCTGGCAGCTCTTGCCGTTCCGGCGACGCGGCGACTGGCGCCTGAGCGGCTATCGCGGCGTTTCCCGCTGGCACCATGTCGCGGGCATTTTCTTTGGTGTGATTGTGATTACCTGGACGTTGAGCGGCATGCTCGAGGTGCTTGGCCCATCGTGGCGGCCAAGCGGGGCAACGATGACGCGGGCACGCGGCCTAACGCCTGCGTGGGACTCGCTCACGCGCGATGATCGTCAAGCCGTCGCGCGCGCCGAGTCGGAGCGGCCAGGTGACGACGTGGTGGCGTTGGACGCTCTCGCGGTTGGAGGGGACGTAGGCTACGTCGCGCATTTCCGTTCCGGGGCGCGCCTGTGGCTGGGCTCCAGCGCCAGTACGCCACGTGTCGGACGGGAGATCAATGAGAGGGAGGCGATGTTGGCGGCGCGCCGGGTGCGCGACGCCGCGGTGCTGTCGGTCCAGCGCCTAACGAAAGGTGACGCGTATTACTACGCGCCGCGCAATCGGAACGCAACGCTGCCGGTGTGGCGCGTGCAGTTGGCGGATGGCGCGCGGACCGCGGTGTATGTGGATCCGGTTACGGGCCTGCCCGCAGGCGTCGTCGACGCGTCGGTGCGTCGCTGGCGTTGGTGGCGGGATGCGCTGCACGACTTCGACGTTCCCGCGATCGATGGCCGTCGGCCGCTCTGGGATGCGATCGTCCTCTCGCTCATGCTCGGCGGCAGCATCGGGGCGGTCACAGGAGTGTGGTTGCTCGTACGGCGAGTTCGGCTGCTGCTGCGACCTGCCGGGTCGGTACGTTCGGCCCCCTGAAATCCGTTACCTGGAATGTCCGGTCGCTGTCCCTCATCGCGGGCTCTTGCACGCCTGCAGGACCGCGTACCCACCTCTATTCGAACAGCGACTGATTGCCCCGCTTTACCCTTCTCCGCCTCCTCCGCCTTCCCCGCCTCGACAGCATCCGCAGTAGGATCCTCGCGCTAGCCGTCATTGGAACACTGCTTCCAGCCAGCGCGTCTCTCGGCATCGCCTATCTGCAAAACAGGCGCGCCCTCGAGGAAAAGGTCACACAGGAACTGCTTTCCGAGTCCACGCAAACGGCGCGGGCTGTCGGCGTCTGGCTCAAGGAACGCTTGCTGGACCTGCGCGTTTTTGCCAGCTCTTACGAGGTCTCGGGCAATCTCAATTACGGCAGGACTCAGCCTGCTGGGACGCGCCTGCGGGAATACCTCGCGTCACTGCACGAGCGCTTCAGCGACTTCGAGCAGCTTTTCGTGCTGGATCTCACAGGCCGCGTGCTCGCGAGCACCGCGCCTAACGGCATGTCGGTGCCGCTTCCCGGCGCATGGCAGCCCGCCTTGCGAACTGACGGGCAACTCGTCGGCGCGGCATACTGGGACGAGAAAGTCAATAGGGGGAAACTCATCGTCGTAGTGCCCGTTAGGCAGGCCGACGGTCGCATGGTCGGCGCCTTTGCCGCGGAGCTCAGCCTCGCGCCGATCGAAGCGATGTTGCGCTCGCTCGCCCCGGAAACGACCACCGTTCTGCAGCTGATCGACGATGCCGGGATCATCGTCGCCAGCTCCACCGGTTCCTCGCCGGAGCTCATGCGCACAAAGCTGCCTCGGGAAACACATGACCGTCTCTTGACACAGGATCGCGCCGGCGCCTTGCAAGTCAACTTCGCGGGTGCCGAAGTGCTGGCGACGCTGGATCGCGTCCCGCAGGGACGCTGGGCCGTGGTTGCGCACATTCCCACCGCGGACGCGTTTCGGGAAGCCAATCGCTTTGGAACGTTCGCCATGCTGGCTGTGCTGGCGCTGCTTCTGGTGATCTCGACGAGCGCCTACCGTCTCGGACTTCTTATCGTTCGGCCGCTCGATCGCCTGGCGAAAGGAGCGCTGGAAGTGGCTCTCGGCGATCTCGCGGTTGACCTGCCTGCCACGGGAGGCGGCGAGGTACGGGACCTAACGAAAGTGTTCAACGAAATGGTGGCGCGGCTCCGAGTCGGACGCGGGCAACTCGAGTTGGTCAACGGCGTTTTACGAAAACAGAACGAGCAGCTGGAGCGGCTCTCGGTGACGGACGGTCTGACTGGCCTGGCGAATCACCGCTTGCTGATGCAGCGGATCGAGGAAGAAGGGCACCGGCACGCGCGCACCAAGTCCCCCTTCAGCGTCATCATGGCCGACGTCGACAACTTCAAGAAATACAACGACGGTTTCGGCCACCCTGCGGGTGATCACGTTCTCAAAACAGTGGCCGGCATCCTGCGGGAGTCGACACGCGAAGTGGACTGCGTCGCACGGTATGGCGGCGAGGAATTCGTGATTGTCATGCCGGAAACCAACGCGGAGGCGGCCGGCGTCGCCGCCGAGCGGATCCGCGCGCGCCTCGCGCAAGAGGAGTTTTCGGGCCAGCGAATCACCTTGAGCATCGGCATCGCCGAATTCCCGAAGGATGCGGAGAACGCGCTCTCCATCATTTCAGCGGCCGACAGCGCGCTCTACCAGGCGAAGCGCGGGGGGAGAAACCAGGTCGTGCAGGCGCGGCCGATGGCGAGGCTCAGGGAGCAAGCCGCCAAAGCCTAACGCGAGCGCTAGGAACGTGCGACGAGGTTTCGATAGATCCAGCCGTTTCTGCCGTTCGGATCCGTGACTTTGATCCACTCGTCGCTATGCGAGTAGCCGGTCAGTTCCGTACCGGCTTCCAAGGTGAACGCGACCGGGAAGTTCGTTCCTGGTCCCGCACGAACGTTGCCGCGAGTGCTGACGCGAAAACGCAACGGCACCGCGAAGAGCGTTTCTCCGGCCAGCAACTGGGAACGACTCTCGCCCGTTAGGCGCGCGCGACCCGCGAGGGACATGGTCCTGGCCTGCGTCGCGAGATACAGCGCGCCGCCGTAGTTCTGCTTATTGAACTCCGCGGAGCTCTGTTGCATCAGCTTGTTGGCCCGCACTAGCTCGAGAGCCTGTGGTTGTCCGCTGGCGCGCAGCGACTGCAGCGCGACCTCGGCTTCCGCCATCCCTGATGCTGCTTCCGCGCGACTCGCCGCCGTCTTGAGCTTGGCCATTGTGCGGACAACCTCGTCCCGCGTGTCTTCGAGACGAGACTCTAGCTCCGCCAATTGGGCGTCCTTGACGAGCAACTCGAATTCCAGCCGCCCTACCCTGCGATCGACCACCGTGTCGCGCACGGTGACAGTCTCGCGCACGATGCGGATCTCGGGTGTCGTTGTTACTGTGCGCGCGACTGGCCCTGACGCTGGCCTGGACGTGGCACAGGCGGCGCTCACGAGAATGGTTGCGAGTAGCAGGTGGACTTGGCGCAAGTGGCGTGGATGGCACGTTGGGTCGACGAATGATGACGATCATGCGGCCTCGCCGGTTGCGTTCACCGTCCCCTCGTGTTCGATCCCCCGGGGTGCGCCGGCGCCGTGATCGCTGCCGCAGGCCAGCGGCTGACGGGACTCCCGCGCCGAGGCTAGGGATCCCCCGTGTGGCCAACGTCAGGGTCACACCGGGCAGTCACCTTCACGAAGGCGCCATGAGCGTTCAAGACAACTCGCGCGACATGCTGGAGGCGTCGCGCCTAACGAAATGACGGCGGAGGAATCCGACCAATTGCTGCCGGCGCTGACTCTCTAGCGCCGTAGTCAACGATCGACCCGCGGCTACGGCGCAAGTAGGCCACGCAACGATTGTGTTGGTGCCGCGTACTACTTGCCGACGCCCAGTTGCTCTAGCAGCGTCGCCATGTCGAAGTAGTGCCGGATGGACGTCGCCTTGCCATCCGCGAGATCGATGACCTGAACCGCCTGCACCTCGATCTTGCGTCCCGTTGGTGCGATCGCACCGTTAGGTGTTTGCAGCGGACCGGTGTGCGTCCCGCGCCACGTCAGTTCCAGTGTGACAGTATCGCCGCTCGCCACTTCGCGATCGAACGTGGCTTTGGAATCAGGAAGCGCGGTGGCCCATCCTTTCCACGCGTCGATGACCTCGTTTGATCCCGCGATCCGCCGGTGCGTACCGACTTCGTTGTACACGACGGTTGGCGTCACGGTTTCTTTCACACGGTCCCAGTTCTTCTCGTTGTACGCGATGACAGACGCTTTGGCAGCGTCGACCGGCGACTGTGGGGACATGTTGGGCCTCGTGGTTTTCGAGATGCCCAAAGGTACGGCGCTCTGTCGGCGTGCAACCATGCGAGCCGCCGGACGGTGCATCGACAAGCGCTTCGGCGTCTGCAATGCTGCCCCAGCCGATTGTCGCGACCAGCTTGCCTAATGGAAGTCGTGGCTCGGCGCCCAGTCTTCGCCTGCCTTCGCGCGTAAGGCACGGAAGGTCCGCGCCCTGAGATTCACGACCGTCTGCTCGACCTGCAGCGTCCCGCGCACCAACAACAGCGGCGTCTGCGAGATCAACAACGCCTGCGCTTCGAACTTCTGCGGCGTCACAATGACGTTGATGATCCCGGTCTCGTCCTCCATCGACAAAAACACAAACCCCTTCGCCGTCCCGGGACGCTGACGACAGATCACCAACCCCGCATGCGCGACTTCTTCCCCGTCGCGTCCATTCTTCAATAAGTCCTTCGCGGTACGAATCCCGTTAGGCGTCATCAGCGCGCGCAGATGCAGCATCGGATGCCCATTCAGCGACAACCCGGTCATGCGATAATCAGCATCCGCAATCTCCACAGGCTTGAGAGGCGGGAGATCGGGCGTCGTCGTCTTCGGAGTTACCGGCGCCAGTGGCCCGGCCGCGCCGCGCATCGCTTCGAGCACACGCCATAACGCGGCGCGCCGCTGGCGAGCCTGCGGCATGTCCGACACCATCCTGTCGAAAGCTCCAGCCGTCGCCAACGCCGTGATCGTTGACGTATCGAGCTTGACGCGCCTAACGAAGTCCCCGATGTCCTTGAAGGGCCCCTCGTCGAGCGCCTTCTCCAGGATCTCTCGTGCCGCTGGACCGAGGCCGCGGACCTGGCGTAACCCTATCCGAACAGCTGGCGGCTTCGAAATTGGGGTCAGACTCGAATTAGCCTCCGCGCTAATGGCGGTCGTGGAAGCACGAGCCTGGGCTGATTCGAATCTGACCCCAATTTTCCCGTCGTTAGGAATCACGCGCATCACACCATCCACCTCCAACGTGTGATCCCAGGACGACGCCGTGAGATCGACGTGCCTAACAACTACTCCATGGCGCCGGCCGTCCTCGATCAACGTCCCCGGCGAATAGAAACCCATCGGCTGTGCGTTCAACATCGCCGCCAGATATTCGGCGGCGTAGTAATGGCGCAGATACGCCGACGCGTAGACGATGAGCGCAAAGCTCGCCGCGTGCGACTCGGGAAAGCCGTAATCCGCGAAGCCGTTGATCTGGTTGTAAATGCGCGCGGCGATGTCCTCGGGAATGCCGTTGCGGCGCATCCCCTCGATAAGCTTTTCGCGAATGGCAGCCATGCGCTCGTGCGACCGCTTGTGCCCCATCGCGCGACGCAACGTGTCGGCCTCGCCAGGCGTGAAGCTCGCCGCGGTGATCGCCACCTGCATCCCCTGCTCCTGAAAGAGCGGGACGCCTAACGTACGTTTGAGGACGGGCTCGAGCGACGGATGCGGATACGTCACCTCCTCCTCCCCTGCTCTGCGCCGCAGATACGGATGCACCATGTCGCCCTGGATCGGCCCGGGACGGATGATCGCAACCTCGACGACTATATCATAGAAGTTGCGCGGCTTGAGACGCGGCAGCGTCTGCATCTGTGCGCGACTCTCTACCTGAAAGAGCCCGATCGTGTCGGCGCGACAGAGATCGTCGTATACCGACTGATCGTTCATGTCGATCTTGGCCAGATCGACCGTGACGCCGCGCGTCGCACGGATGTATTTGAGACAATCCTGCAGCACGGTGAGCATGCCGAGGCCTAACAAGTCGATCTTGGCGAGACCGGCCAGGTCGAGGTCGTCGCGCTCCCACTGAATCACCGTGCGGCCAGGCATCGAGGCCGGCTCGATAGGCACGACCGTCGCGAGCGGCTCTTTGGTCAGAACAAAGCCGCCGACGTGAATCGAACGGTGACGCGGCAGCTGATGCAGACCGTCGACGATCGCCGGGATCAGCCGCACACGAGCGTCGTTAGGGTCCAGTCCAACCTGGCTTAAGATGGTCTCTGCAGGAACTGGTCGAATCGCCGTGACAGGGTCCCTTCGTTCTGCATAATCCTTTTTGGAAGCTCTGTGTGGCGCGTCTCGAGTTTCGGGTTGCGAGGATGGCGGGGCTGCCCGTTCTAGCTCCGCCACACGGGCGCGCGTATGCGGATCCTTTTTTTCTTCGCGCTCGAAGCGGCGAGCCTTGCCAGAAGACAGAAACGGACGCGTGTTCGTCCGCTCCGGCAGAGGTTTGCCGTCCGCCGCCGCTCGCAGCCATTCGGCGGTCCATGGCTGCGCCATGTGGTCGATTGGTTTGGTGACGCCTGAGAATGCTCCGTTGGGTTCATCCCAGCGCTGGTCGTGATCGCGGTAGCGACCAGCCATTTCCTGCGCCGTCATGCCGCTGCGCAGCGCCTCTGCCGTTGCCTTCGCCGAGAAGCGGTCGGACAGATTCGCCAAGGCGCCGGCCTGCTCGGCCGAAAAGCCTAACACGCGCGCGGCATCGCGGATCGCCGAGCGACCGCGATAGGTGATCTGCTCGCAGACCATGGCGGCGTGCTCGCGGCCGTAGCGCTCGTAGACGTATTGCAGGACCTTCTCGCGATCGCGGTGCGCGAAGTCGAGGTCGATGTCGGGCGCTTCGGGACGTTCTTCACTGAGAAACCGCTCGAAGAGCAGCTGCATTTTGATGGGGTCGATCGCCGTGATGCCTAACACGTAACAGATCGCCGAGTTGGCGGCGGAGCCGCGACCCTGGCAGAGAACGCCTTCGCGGTTGGCGAAGCGCACGATGTCCCAGACGATAAGGAAAAAGCCTGCGAGTTTGAGCTTCTTGATGAGCGCCAGCTCGTGCTCCAGCTGCTTGCGGTACTTTGGGTCGAGCTCATCGAGATGCTTCCCCCAGCGCTCGATGGCGCCCTGATCGACCAAGCGCGCGAGATACTCGTCGTCGCTCACGCCTGGCGGGAGCGGAAACGTCGGCAGGTTTGGTTTGAGGTCAGCTAAGCGGAACTTGCAACGCTCCGCTATGCGCAACGTTTCTTTGAGTCCCGACTCGTCATGCTGCCAGCGCCGGCGCAGCTGATCGTAGCTCTTGAGGTACCACTCGCCGTTCGGAAGGAGCCGAGTGCCCATCTCGTCGAGTGTCTTTTGATACTTGAGACAGGCGAGGACGTCGTGCACAGCTCGCCCGGTCGGGAAGACATAGCGGACGTCGTTGGTGACGACCCAGGGGATCCCTAACGAGCGCGCGATCGGAATGAGATGCTTGACGAGCTCGCGTTCCTCGGGAAGGTGATGGTCCCAGACTTCGATCGCCAAACGACCTTCGAAGATGTCGAGGAGTGTTGCCGCGGCCTCGCAGGCGCTATCAGTATCGCCTTGGGCGATGAGCTGTGGGATCCAGCCGTTAGGTGATCCGGTCAGAGCGATTACGCCGCCTGCGTGCCGCGCCAAAGTATCTAGGGAAAGCCGTGGTTCCCCGCGCGAGTTATCCATCCGCGCGCGTGTGATAATGGATGAGATATTCCCATATCCCTCGCGCGATTGAGCTAATAGGACGAGGTCGTAGCTCTTAGCTCTTAGCTCATAGGCCGCCCTCTTCCCCTGCCCCAAAGCTTCAGAGCTAGGAACTGAAGGTTGTAGCGAAATCTCCGCGCCAATTATCCCTTCGAGCCCCAGCTCTTTCGCCGCATGCGCAAAGCGGACTGCCCCGCCTAAATCATGCTTGTCGGTTAGTGCAATCGCCGGATATCCCAGCTGCTGCGCCCTCGCAACCAGGGCTTCAGGATCTGAGGCTCCGTCTAGCAGCGAAAATGCCGAATGACAGTGGAGTTCGACGTAGCTCACCGTAGTTCTAAGAGCTAAGAGCTAAGGACAAGAGCTAGTTCGCCCAACCCTGAACGAACCACTCACCGTCGCTGCGACGATACACAACG
>DATBKN010000164.1:0-4324 GCA_036555845.1 Gemmatimonadaceae bacterium
TGCGGATGGAGCCGCAGTACATGATGATCGGGCAGGCAGCGGGCGTGGCAGCCGCGCTCGCCCTTCGCAACAACGTCGGCGTTCACGACATCGATGTCGCCGAGCTGCGACGGATCCTGAAGCAGCAAGGGATGACGGACGTCTACGACCCCGCGACGGCGCCGGGCGTACCTCGTCTGCCGCAAAGCCGCGTCAACGGTCATTAAGCGCTCACGGGAGCGGGAGGTCGCCGGGATACGGGTCCGGCCGGAACCCCCGTCCGCGGCCGCCGCGCTTATTGACGCAGGCTCTCGAAGAAGCGACGCAGGGCCACATTGAACTGCTCCGGCTGAGCGAAGTGCGCGCCATGCCCGCCGTCCTTGATCACCACACGCCGCGCGTTAGGCATTCTCCGCGCGAGCGAATCGGCCACGATCAAGAAGTCCGGAAAGTCGTGATCGCCATTCACGATCAGCGTCGGCACACGGAGCTCGGCGAGTTGACTCCACCGCGCGCGTGGCACGCGCCCGGATTGCGGACGCGGATCCAAAAGATCACGCCCCGCGTACGCCGCCATCATGCGCTCCTTGAGGGCGATGAGATCGGGCCGACCGGGAGGGTCCCAGAAGACTCCGGAGTGAGCCACGAAGCGCCGCAGCGAGTCCATCCCGTGAACGCGCACCATCTCGCCGAAGAGCGCCAGCGGCGTTACCTCGTTAGGTATGCCTGGGAACTCTGCCATCGGCCCGCCGCCGTAGTACACGATGCCGCTCGCACGAGTGGGATACGCCGCTGCGAAGTCGAGGGCGGTTCGCGCACCGGCCGAGAGACCGACGATGTGCGCCGCGCGGATTCCAAGACTGTCGAGCAGCGCGAGCAGATCGGCCGGGTCCGCGGACGGATCTGCGAAACCGGTCGACTGACCGAAGCCGCGTCGATCGAAGCGAATCACCCGATAGTTTGCCGCGAAGACGCGGGCCTGCTCGTCCCAGATGCTCAGGTCCTGTGCCCAGCCGTGAACGAAGACGACGGCGGGACCCTGCCCTACCACCTCGTATCTGATGCGGACGTCGCCGACGTTCAGCGTGCGCGGCTGCGCGGTCGCAATGCCCGACACCGTGCCTAACAACGCAAGGGCATATTTCATTGTGGTCTTCCCCCATTGGGCGACGTGAACACGGCGACGTTGAGACCGGCGCGCCGGATGATGGCGGCGAAGCGCCCCGATCGGCGCAGCGGGTCGAAGCGCGGCTCGCTCAACGAAAAGTACGTAGGCCAGATCTCCCCGCTCTCCGTCGCACGCTCCAGCGCATCGAGCGCCTTGGCCGTGTCGCCCAGCGCGAGATAAAGGACCGTCATTCGTGTGTTCGCCATGATCCGGGGTGGGGATACGGCAAACTCGCGAATCATGGCCTGCGCGCGCTCGCGCTCGCCCAATTCACCCAGGTTCGCAGCCGCCACGTGACGCCACTCCGGTATCGCGCGCCAGAGCCGTTCTGCCAGCACCTTCGCCTCGGCGCGCCGGTCAGCAATCAGGAATGCGGTGGAGCTGATGCCTAACAAGGGCGGACTCGTCGAATCGATCTGCAGGGCGCGCTTGAGTTCCGTGATACCATCGGCCTGACGACCGCCCAGCACGAGCAGGTAGCCCACCCACCCCGATGCGACAGCGGAGTAGGGGTCCAGCGTTCGCGCGCGCTCGAACTGGCGCTGCCCTTCGACGAAGCGTCCCGTGTAGAAGAGAAACCTGCCGTACTGAATGTGTGCGTCCGCTTCGCTCGAATCGATCGCCACGGCTTGGGCGTACCTGGCGCCTGCGCTGTCCCACTGAAACGCGTGCTGATGCGCCATCGCCAGCGCCGTATGTGCCTCGCCCAGCGTCGAATCCTGCCGCAGCGCGCGTTGCGCAGCAGCGATCGCACGATCCCGCACGGTGCGCGCGTCCACAGGCTCGAAGTACGGGAGCAGCTCGAGCGCCAGCGCGAGCGCCGCGTGAGCTCGGGCGAAGTTGCTGTCCCTAACGATGGCCTGCTGGAAGTTCTCGACAGCCTGGCGCACGCCACTGCCACGACGCTGCAGCAGGAACTTGCCGCGCAGATACAAGTCGTACGCCTGCGGATCCGCTGTCGCGCGGCTCGCGGTTTGAACCACGGGCACGGCCGAATCGCCGGAAAACCGCCGACGCAGCTCTCCTGCGATCGCTCGCGTGATCGAATCCTGGAGCGCGATGGCGTCGTTCAAGGAACGGTCGTACGTCTCGGCCCACGCCTCACTGTTGTCGGCCGTCCTAACGAGTTGCGCCGACACGCGCAGGCCGCCGGGGATACGCCGCACCGATCCGGACAGCAGATGATCGCTGTTCAGCTCGCGGCCGACTTCGCTGAAGTTGAGCGTGCGCTGTCCTTTGTAGCGATAGCTGAGGCCGCGCGAGACCACGCGGATGCCCGGGACCTTGCCGAGGGCCGTCGCCACTTCGTCGGCGATGCCGTCAGCCAGGTATTCGTCAGTGGAATCACCGGTCATGTTCAGGAACGGGATGACAGCGACGCTCGCGAAAGCAGCGCTGCTCGACGTTCGCCACGGCCGCGCGAGGGTGAGGGCACCTAACGCCACAACGCCGATGAGAAGTGCCGCAGCGATGCGCTGACGCTTGCCCAGTCGTGCGCGCAGTTGCGTGAGCGTCGTGGCTGGAGCGATGACGCCGTCGAGTACGCTGAGCAGCTCGCGCGCCGACTGCGGTCGCGCGGCGGGGTCCTTCGCGAGGCAGCGCATAACGAGTGTGCCCAGCGCCGGCGGGCACTCCGGGTACTTCTCGTTGACTGGCGCCGGCACCACGCTGAGGTGCCCCGCAAAGAGCGATTGGAGTGTGCCGCTGAACGGTGGTTCGCCGGCCAACAGCTCGTAGGCCAGACAGCCGAAGGAATAGATGTCGGCGCGATGATCGACCGACGGATCCCCCGTGAGCTGTTCGGGAGCCATGTACGCTGGAGTGCCGACGGCAGTTCCCGGCTGCGTGACTGTCGACACGTTAGGCGCACGTTCGCCGCCAGCCGTTGCTGCCACGATCGCTTTGGCGATGCCGAAGTCGGTCACGACCGCAGCATCGCCGGAGAGCAGAATGTTTTCCGGCTTGATGTCGCGATGCACCACGCCGCGCTCGTGCGCGTAGGCGAGCGCGCGGGCGACGTCGCGAAGGATGCTGATCGTCTGCTCCACCGGCAGGCGCGCGTCGCGCTTCAGGCGTTCGCGCAGCGAGAGCCCCTCGACGAAGGGCATGATGTAGAGCGGCAGGTCTCCGGAGTGTCCCGCCTCGAGCAGCGGGACGATGTTGGCTTGCTGCAGTGACGCAGCGAGGCGGATCTCGCGCTCGAAGCGTTTGGCGGAGAGGCCGGCGGCCAGGTCCGGCGATAGCACTTTGACGACGACTCGGCGGTCGAGCGCCGTCTCATGGGCGACGAAGACGCGTGCGATCCCACCGCCAGCGAGCTCCTGCTCGATGGTGTAACGTCCTTCGAGACTCGCTGCGAGCTGGGCTTGAAGCTCGGTCATCGGCCAGGGCGGAAGCGCCAGTGCGGATTTACTCTGCCGCGAGCCGTCTTTCAATGGAAATGTGAGAGAAACCGACTACGCTGTTAGTGACAGGTCCAGCGGGCTGCGCGCGACGCGGCTCGATCTCTGGTCGCACCGCGAGCCGAATAGAGCCGCGTTAGGCAACTCCCGCATGCGCCGCCGGTATTTGAACGGCGCGATTGACCGCCGCCTGCGCTCACGCATCGCGTGATATCCTCGCCCCTGCTGGAAGCCGAGCTTTGCAACGCAATGTGCGCGGAGTGGATTGCTGACAGCGCGCCACGGCCCTCTATTTAGCTCCTGAATCCACGCGAGATGACCTTTCTCACCCTTGATGACACGCAGCGCAAAACCGCCAGGAGCCTGGGGTTCAGCATCTGAAAGTGTGCGCCGTTGGCCGCGCACTCCGCTCCTCATGCAGCGTCGCATCACGGGTCTCATCGCACTCCTGGTTTTGGCTGCGCCTCACTTCAGCGCCGCCCAAAACAACGCGACAAGCGCCGGCTCTGTCATCGACAGCGTCGACGCGGCGCGTGCGATCCCTATGCCGATCGAGCGCCTAACGGGACCGATCAAGCTGGACGGCGTGCTGAACGAGCCGGCCTGGGACGCCGTGCGGCCGCTCCCGATGTTCATGTTCTCTCCCGCCTTTCTGGCCCCCATCACCGAGCGCACCGAAGTCCGCATCGCGCACGATGACAAGTACCTCTACGTCGCGGGCAGGCTGTTCGACTCCGACGTCTCCAAGATCCGCACGAATACATTCTACCGCGAC
>DATBKN010000165.1:0-1596 GCA_036555845.1 Gemmatimonadaceae bacterium
CAGCGTACGCTCGGGGACGTCGGCGATGTCGTAATCGCGGCCGCCTTCCGCGGCGCCATAGGCCGCGAAGTGTTTCGCAGTAGCCGCGATCGCATCGACAGCGCGCAGATTGCTTCCCTGAAAACCGCGCACGCGCGCGACGGCAAACGCGCTGCCGAGGTACGGATCCTCGCCGGCGCCTTCCACGATGCGACCCCAACGCGGATCGCGCGCGATGTCCACCATCGGCGCGAAGGTCCAGTGCAGGCCGTTCGCCGCGGCTTCGGTGGCTGCAACACGCGCCGATCGCTCGGCCGCCGCCGGGTTCCAGCTCGCAGCCTCGCCTAACGGGACGGGGAATGTCGTGCGATAGCCGTGGATGACGTCGAGGGCGAAGAGCAGCGGGATGTGCGAGCGCGACTCTTCGACCGCGATGCGCTGAATCTTTCGCGTCGTGTCCGCCCCGACGACGTTCAGGAACGAGCCGACCTGCCCTCGGCGGATCTGCTCGTAGCCAGCCGGCGTGCCGCCGGGCCCCGTCGGGTTGCCCAGCCCGGACACCTGATTGAGCTGTCCGAGCTTCTCTTCAAGCGTTAGGCGAGCCAGGACCGAGTCGACGAAGCGCTCTTCGCGCGAGCGCTGAACCCTGACATCGGTGTTTGATGCGCTGCCTGTCGATTGCCATGTAACGACGGGCGCGAGGACCGACAATAGGATGATGCCTTTCATTGGCGCGTTCAGCACAGAGCGCCTCTTTGATCCGTGGTGGGATAGCCCATCCCACACGTTATATGACGGCGACCCGACTGTTAATGGCGGTCAGTGAATCGCCTGCGCTCGTGCCCGCTCGCAGGTATGCGTCGATGCCCGCGGCCGCATCGCGTCCCTCGCGGATCGCCCACACGATGAGCGACGCGCCCCGGCGCGCGTCGCCCGCAGCAAAAACGCCTGGAATACTCGTGCGATGCATCTCGTCAGTGCGTACCAAGCCATTCTGCGTCAGCTCGACGCCGAGCTGGGTGAGTAGACTGTCGCACCGTGGACCCGTGAATCCCATCGCAAGGAGCACGAGATCCGCGTCGATACGAAACTCCGAGCCGGGTACGGGAGCGAACGTCGTTCGCCCATCGCGCGTCTCGGGAACGACGCGCACAGCGTCCAGTGCGCCCACGTGCCCGGCGCTCCCCGAAAAAGCCACCGTCGATACGCTCCAGTCCCGTTCACATCCTTCCTCGTGTGCGTGCGATGTGCGCAATTGCATCGGCCACAGCGGCCAGGGCGTCGTCTCTGATCGCTCTGCAGGCGGCTGAGGAAGTAGCTCGAACTGGCGCACGCTGCGCGCGCCTTGTCGCACGCACGTCCCGGCGCAATCAGACCCCGTGTCACCGCCACCGATGATGACGACGTGTTTATCGCGTGCGTCGATCGCTTCGGCAGGTTCGATCGTCGCACCCATTTCACGCTTGTTCTGTTGAACGAGAAAGGTCATCGCGAGCTCGATGCCTTTGAGCACGCGCCCTGGCGCCGGCAGGTCGCGCGGGGCTTCGGCACCAATCGTTATGCAGATGGCATCGTAGTCACGACGCAGCTGGTCCACAGTCGGTGAGACACCGACCG
>DATBKN010000166.1:0-7811 GCA_036555845.1 Gemmatimonadaceae bacterium
GCCCAGCTCGTACTGTCGATTTCGGCCGCCCAGTCGGGCAGCGCTTTGCCACGCAGACTCCGCAGCAAGTCGCCACCGGCGAACGGACGGTTGACTATCACTGCGACGCCGCGCTCGCGAGCTAGCGGCAACAACCGGCGCTCCGCGTCGCGTTCAGCCACGGAATAATTGATCTGCATGAAGTCGAGCGGCACGGATTCCACGAGCCTGGCCACGTCATCGTGGCCGCCGGTTGTGTAGTGCGTAACGCCGATGTAGCGCACGCGGCCCTCGCGCTTCCACTCGCGCAGCGTGTCGAGGTGGGTCCGAACGTCGACCAGGTTGTGCACCTGCATCAGCTCGATGTTTCGCGTGCGCAGTTTGCGCAGAGAATCTTCCATCTGCTCGATGCCGCGTGCCTTCCCCGACGTCCACACTTTCGTTGCGAGGAAGAGCTGTGAGCGGACACCGAGTTTCGCGACCAGGTCGCCCACGACTTCTTCAGAGTTGCCGTACATGGGCGATGAATCGATTACTCGGCCGCCCATTTCGACGAACGCCGACAGAACGCTCTCGAGCGGTGCGCGCGCCGAGGCGGACGCGCCCACATCGAACGTCTGCCACGTACCGAGACCAATGACCGGGACGACTTTTCCCGACGACGGGATCGCACGCGTGAGCATGCCGGCTTGTGCCGGCTTCAGCGCACTTGCCTTTCCGGTCGCGATTATGCTTGCCATCCCTGCTCCGATACGATGCAGCGCGGTACGACGATTCATTCTAACAGCCTGAATCCTAAGCACTCTATCGCGCAAGCACCCGTCAAACAGCGACGGAGGTAGGCGAAGCATTGTGACGCGCACAACCTCTCCGTGACATCAGTCACGCGTGAGATCAACCAAAGTTCTCAGCCACCAGTCGACAGTAGATAGCTGACAGTGAAGTCGCCTGCTGACAGCCATGAACTATGAACTGGCGTCTGAGAACTTTAGTTATCCGAGTTGACCCTGCGGCGCGTTTCGCTAGGCGACGTAATGCGGCGTGGCTGGTACCGTGTACTTTGGCATCTCCTCGACGACGAGGCGCCGACGCGAGAACATCGCGTCCAGCGAGATGCCACCCGCGCCCGTCAGAATGAGCGCGAAGCTCGCCGCCAACAACAGCAACGGAAACTCTATGCCGTTAGGCAGGAAGAATCCGTTCTTGAGGTGCACGTACACAATCGCGCCGATCATGTCGCACGCGAAGCCGAAAGCAACGAGCCGCGTGACAAATCCGAGGATGATAGCGACGCCGCCGGCCAGCTCGAGATAGGCCACGAGCGGCCCCATGATCTCCGGATATGGAATACCGGATTTCGCGAAGCCGTCGATTACGCCGGGAAGTCCGAATTGAAAGAGCTTTTGCGCACCGTGGGCGATGAAAATCGCGCCGAGGGCGCTCCGTAAAACAAGAAGCGCCGTATCGAAGCGCCGTGAGGCTATCGTGGTGACCGCTGCCATGGAATCCCTCCTGAAATGCAGGCGTACCCATGAGGGCGCCTGACCTGCCATGGCTAATTCAGTGCGCGTTTTGTACCACAATTTCACCTAACGTCGAGCCCATCAATGAGTAGGGCGTGGCGAACTTAACTAAAGCTGTCAGACGCCAGACAACAGTTTGAAGCTGTCAGCACGCAACTGACTGTGAGCTAGCAACTGTTTCCTGGCAGCCGACAGCTTTAGTTGATGCTACCGTTAGGCTACGGGTGCCGCCGGAGTCGCCGGGATCCGCAGCCGCCGCGTCAACTTGAGATAGCGCACCGTGCTGTACGCAATCGCCAGTATCGCGAGGCAAATCCACAGCGCGTTCAGGAACACCGTGTTCTCACGATAGCTCGAATAGATTAACGTCTCCGCCGTCATGATGACGATGGCGCCTAACGTCCATGCGAATGTGCTGCCGTACTCCTTGAGCACAACTCGGCGCCAGTTGAACGTCATGCCTCCAATCGACGCGCGCAGGCCCTTGAGCCGCGGGAACCAGCGCGGGACATCGCGCGCATATTCGTCGTACGCCGCGCCGAACATCCCGCGCAGATACGCCTCTTCGGCGGCGACGATGGCGACGTAGCCGATCACGAAGAAGGGAACGCCGATGATGTACACCCACGGGTTGTTGTGAATCAGGAACAGGCCGAACAACACGAGGATGTTGCCGAGGTACAGCGGATTGCGTGAATGCGAGAAGAAACCGCCGGTGACCAGATCCTCGGCGTAGATGCGCTCGTTTTTTCCACCGCGAATGATGTATACGTAGCCGATCACAGCAACACGCAAGACCTGACCCCCGAGGGCGAGGAGGACGCCGGCGGCGTCGAGCCAGCGGTCGAGCCGCAGATCTCCGCCGAGCAACTTCGGCCGGAAGATGAAGAACAGGCTCAGGAGGACGACGGGGAAAAGCTTGTTCCGCCAGTGGAACAGAAAGTTCCCGTACCTAACGAGAAGCGATGGCGGCACCGACGCCTGCGACGCGCTCACTTGACGGCGATGACGCCCGCGAAGTTGTACCACTGGAAGAACGGCTGCACGCGACGGTAGCCGCCTTCCAGCAGGAGTTTCGCGTTCTCCTCGGCGCGATACGGAATGAGCACGTTTTCCAGCGCCTCGCGCTTCTGGGCGATCTCCAGCTCGGAGTAGCCGTGCCGCCGCTTCATATCATAGTAGTACTTGATGAAGAGGCGGTTGAAGAGCGTGTCGGACTCGGTGAGCTTTTCCACCAGAATGAGGCAACCCTGCTCGTTCGTGCCCGCGCAGATCGTCTTGATGAGCCGCTCGCGGTGCAAGGGACGCACGAACTGCAGCGTGAGCGTGAGAATCACGACCGACGCGTTTTCGATGCGGCTCAGCTCGTGCAGATCCGTGCACTGCAGGTCGATGGCACGACCTCTCGTTAGGCCGCCGAGCTTCTGTTTCGCCTTTTCCAGCATTTCCGCCGAATCGTCGATGCCAACGAAACGCACCGACGGATCCACGAGACCGTCGAGTGAGGCGAGCGTGGTACCGGTCGAGCAGCCAAGGTCGTACAGGTTCGTCCCGGGGACGGCGAAATCCGCCGCCAGCTCGGCCGACATGCGCTGGATCTCGGCGTAGAACGGCACCGAGCGGCTGAGCATATCGTCGAAGACGCCGGCCGTCCGGCCGTCGAAAACAAAGTCCTCGACCTGGCGCGTCGGCTCGGCGAAGATACGATCGGTCGCCGTCATCTTGACTCCGCTTCGTCCGCGGCTTCGTCGTTGAGCTGTGCTCGTCGTGAGATCGCGATCATGCCGCGCAGGAGCGCGCGCAGATCGCGATACGGCAGGCCGGCCGCTTCGGCCAACTCACGAGCGCGTTCGAGCACCGCTGCTTCCTGCATGGGATCGACGATCGACACTCCCGCCGCGCGTTTGACGCGGCCGGCGCGGCGGCCTAACGCCACGCGGCGCGCGAGCAGCGAGATGATCTCGCGATCCACCGTTTGAATGTCGTCGCGCACGCCGACCAGCGTGTCGAGCAGCACCGGCAGCGCCAGGCCCGCGAGGTCGGTGACTTCATCAGTACCGTCCACTTCCTCGTTAGGCTCCGCGCCGCCATCGTCCGCGCGAGCCTCCGGGCGACCGACGTCGATCTCGCGGCCTACCGCACCCGCGACGACAGCGATCTGGCGAACGAGCGTCGCGAAGGCGCGCGGCGGCAATGACTGCTCTCCATCGGACAGCGCAGCCGCGGGCGACGGATGCACTTCGATGATCAATCCGTCGGCGCCAGCCGCGATGGCGGCCAGCGAGAGAGGACTCACAAGGTGCGCTCTGCCGCCTGCGTGGCTCGGGTCCACAAAGACAGGCAGGTGTGTTTCGCGTTTGAGCACCGGAATCGCCGCGACGTCGAGCGTGTTGCGAGTCTTCGTCTCGAACGTGCGAATGCCTCGCTCGCACAGAATCACTCGGCTGTTGCCACCGGCCATGATGTGCTCGGCCGCCATCAACAGTTCATCCAGCGTCGCCGACATGCCGCGCTTGAGCAGCACTGGCTTCGCGGACCTGCCGACTTCGGCGAGGAGGGCGAAGTTCTGCATGTTGCGCGCGCCGACCTGGAGCGCGTCGGCGTGATTGGCGACCAGCTCGACGTGCCGCGGGTCGAGCACTTCGGTGATGATCGAGAGACCGGTCAGCTCGCGCGCTTCAGACAGCAGTGCGAGCGCGTCGGCCCCCATGCCCTGGAACGAGTAAGGAGACGTCCGCGGCTTGAATGCTCCGCCCCGCAGCATGACGGCGCCTGCCGACCGAACGGCTCGCGCGGTGCTGAGCAGCATCTCGCGATTCTCGACGGCGCAGGGACCGGCTGCGACCACGACAGCGCGACCGCCGATCCGGATGTCCGCACCGGCCCTGGCCACCGATATCACTGTGCGCTCCGCGACGGCACCGCGTGCGGTGAGCACAGGCAGTCGCGCACGATCAGCCAACGTCAACTCGTGGGTCACCTTAGCAGCGGGGAAAGTTTCGTGGGGGCCCGCAAAATCGCGCGGAGCGGGAATGATTGCCAGTCCTCAAACCCCCCGGCTTGGCTGGCTGTCCGACCACGGCACACAGAGCGTTCACCCGCACCTCACTATCGATGCGCGACCTTCGGTACGCGTTCCGCACGCTTCTCACGACCCCCTTCGTCAACGCGGTCGCCATCCTGTCGCTCGCGCTGGGCATCGGCGCTAATGCCGCGATTTACTCGCTCTTCAACCAGATCCTGCTGCGTCCGCTCCCGGTCGCGGCGCCTGACGAACTGGTCAACCTGAATCTCCCGGGGCCGATCCAGGGAAGCGACTCCTGCAACCAGTCGGGGTGTGGTGACGGGATCATCTGGAGCTATCCGATGCTCCGTGACCTCGAGAAATCTCAGACGGTGCTCGCAGGAATCGCCGGACATCGAGGGTTCGGCGCCAGCATCGCGCTCGGGGACGAACCGACGGTCGGCGAGGGGAGCTGGGTAACCGGCGGCTACTTCACGACCCTCGGACTGCGCCCAGCACTTGGCCGTCTGCTCCTGCCGAGCGACAACGAGCCGGGAGCGGACAACATGGTGGCGGTGATCTCACACCGCTTCTGGATGGATCGGTTCGGCGGGAAGGCCGACGCGCTCGGCCAGCTGCTCAAGCTCAACGGACGTCCTTACACGATCGTGGGTGTCGCGCCGGAAGGGTTCGAGGGGACCACGCTGGGTTCCCGTCCACTCGTATACATCCCGATGCAGTCGAGGGTCTACGTGGGGACGTACAAGGGCCTCGAGAACCGCCGCGACTACTGGGTCTACGTCTTCGGGAGGCGGAAGGCGGGAGTGTCGATCGAGGCGACCAAGGATGGACTCGACCGTGTGATCGCCCCGATCCTGGCCGACGTCGAGGCGCCGCTGCAGCGGGCAATGAGCGACCAGACGATGGCGAAGTTCAAGGCGAAGCGAGTGGTCGTGGAGCCGGGGGCGCGCGGACAGACCTCCATGCACCGCGAGGCAAAGACACCGCTCACGATGCTGTTCGCAATCACCGCTGTCGTCTTGCTGATCGCGTGCGCGAACATCGCGAACCTGCTCCTCGCGCGCGGCGCGAATCGCGCTACCGAGATGAGCGTGCGCCTGTCGCTCGGCGCCTCACGAGGGAGACTCGTTAGGCAGCTCCTTGTCGAGTCGCTCGTCCTCGCGATGCTTGGCGGCCTGGTGAGCTTACTCGTTGCGCGCTGGACGCTGTCGGGGATCGCCGCGCTCCTCACTCCGGACGCGGTGTCGATCCTGGAGTTCCAGGTGCAGGTCCCTGTCATGCTGTTCGCCGCAGCCCTCGCTATCGCGACCGGCTTCCTCTTCGGTCTCTTCCCCGCCCTGCACTCCACGCGGCAGGACCTCATTTCAAAGATCCGTGCTGGCGCCGGGCAGATCGCGGGTGGAGTGGCGGGACGCTTTCGCACCGGGCTCGCTGTCGCCCAGATCGCGCTCTCGACGACACTGCTCGTCTCGGCGGGGCTCTTTCTCAAGAGCCTCGTCAACGTGAGTCGAATCGATCTCGGTATCCGCATCGACAGCGTGGCGACGTTCTCGGTCTCTCCGCTGCGCATCGGATACGACACCCTGCGCGCGAAGGTGCTCTACGCCCGCATCGAGGACGAGCTGCGCGCGATTCCGGGCGTCACCGGCGTCGCCAGCTCCATGGTCCCGATGCTTTCAGGTGACAGCTGGGGGAACGACGTGCGCGTACAGGGCTTCGAGTGCCTCCCCGACACCGACTGCAACTCGCGCTACAATGCAGCGGGTGCCGGCTACTTCACGATGATCGGCGCACCGCTTCTCGCCGGCCGCGACTTCCAGGCGTCCGACACTTACGACGCGGAGAGGGTCGCGGTGGTGAACCTCGCGTTCGCCGAGAAGTTCAAGCTTGGGCGCGAAGCGGTGGGCAAGTTCATGGGGCGAGCCGCCGGAAACGACTCGTTGCGAATCCGGATCGTGGGGCTTGTTCCGAACATCGCCTACAACAACGCGAAGCAGGATCCGCAGCCGGTCTTCTATCTGCCGTGGATGCAGCAGGGGATCGTCGGGCAGATGTACTTCTACGCCCGCACGCGACTGCCGAGCGACCAACTCATTGCAGCGATCCCGGCGATGATGAAACGGATCGACGCCGCGCTCCCGGTGCAGGAGCTCAAGACGATGCCACAGCAGCTCAAGGAGAACGTCTTTCTGGACCGGATGATCTCCATCCTGTCTGCCGCCTTCGCGCTTCTGGCGACGCTACTCGCTGCGGTGGGACTCTACGGCGTCCTCGCCTATTCGGTCTCGCAGCGGACGCGCGAGATCGGCGTGCGGATGGCGTTAGGCGCCGACCGCGGTCGCGTGCAAGGAATGGTTCTGCGGCAGGTAGGGGGGATGGTCGCCATCGGCGCCACGATAGGTGCACTCGGCGCGTTCGCACTGGGGCGTGCCGCGCGCTCGCTCTTGTTCGGGTTGGAGGGGCACGATCCCGTCGTGTTCGTGACCGCCCTGTTGCTTCTCACCGCCGTGGCGTTCGGGGCGGGATGGGTTCCGGCGCGTCGCGCGAGCCGCACGCAGCCGATGATGGCGCTGCGTTACGACTGAAGAGCGGGCGACCGGACTCGAACCGGCGACGTCCAGCTTGGGAAGCTGGCATTCTACCAACTGAATTACGCCCGCGAAGGCCCAGAAACATACGCGCCGCTGGCGACGGGAGCGAACATCACACCGCGACTGGGCGTAGACTTCAAGTCGCTTCGTCGAACCATGTCCGGGACTTGACTCCTCGCTGAATGAACCTGCGATCACTAGGCTCAGCGGTTTCGCTTCTTGTGCTCGTCGCCTTGCTTCATATGCCGGCCCGTGCGACCGGCCAGGCGCGCGACACGGTTCGGCGCGATACCACCCGCACGGAACTGGAAACCGTTACCATCCGCGCCGAGCGCGCGACGCCGACGACCGTGGGCGGAGCAAGTCTCGTCGTCGTTCCAATCACTTCACTGCGGCTGTCTACCGCGCCGGTGCGTGAAGACGCGTTACGCGAAATGCCTTTCGTGCACGTTCGACAGAACTCGCGCGGAGAAATCGAGCTCACGGTGCGCGGATCCGAGTCGCGACAAGCAGCCGTTCTGTTGGATGGAGTTCCGCTCACGTTAGGCTGGGACGGCCGCACCGATCCGTCCATTGTCCCGCTAGGCGGCGCCGGCAGCGTCGTGCTCGTGCGCGGCCTCTCATCGCTCAGGCAAGGCCCCAACGTTCTTGGTGGCGTGCTCGAGATCGGACTCAATCGCGTGGGTGATGACG
>DATBKN010000167.1:0-2787 GCA_036555845.1 Gemmatimonadaceae bacterium
GGAACTCCGGCTGACAACGCAGTGATTGTGAGCGAGGTGCTCTCCGGTCGCGGCAATCCCACGGCGACAGCGGCCGTTTTGCTCAATGCCGCGGCTGCGCTGTACGTGGCCGAGCGCGCTGCGACATTTGCCGAATGCGTCGAGCTTGCGCGTGCGGCCCTGGCTGCGGGAGCAGGAACGGCAGCGTTGGAACGACTCCAAAGCGCGTCGCGTGCGTAGGCACTGAGATCTGACACCTGGCGTTTGACAGCTTTCGTTGGAGGGGTGCGCCATGACATTCGCCCAGCTCACTTTGCACACCGACGGTTACCTTCCGGGAACGCGGCATCGCGCGCATCAACACGACGAGCTGCATCTGAGTTTGGTGCTCAGCGGCTGTGTCGCCGAGACGGTCGGTTGCGACACGGAGTGGGCGCACCCCTTGAGCGTCGTAGCGAAGGACGCCGGCGTACGGCACGCCAACGACTTCGGGCCGGACGGCGCCAGGATGGCGCGCCTAACGCTGGAGGCCGGAACGATCGCGGCGCTGGTGGATGAACGGGCGCGAGCCGACGCGTGGCGCTGGGTTCGCGGTGCTGCCGTCGCGCGACCGTACCTGAGCCTCGTTATGCGCTCGCAGAGCGGAACCTGCTCGTTCGCTGCCGACGACCCTGACATGCTCGATCTGCTGGCGGGCATGACGGCGCGACGAGCGCCCGCGACGCGAGGGTCCCCGCCGGCATGGCTCACGCAGGTAATGGAGGAGCTGAGAAAGCAGTGGCATCCAGGGATGTCCGTGCGCGATGTGGCGCGGCGCGCGGGCGTGCATCCGGTGTACCTCGCGCGCTGCGTGCGCCGCTGGTTCGGCACTGGCGTCGCAGAAGAGTTGCGCCGGCTGCGCTTGCAGGCGGCAGCTGCGGCACTGGCGACGTCCGAAGACACTGTCTGCAGCATCGCGCACGCGCACGGCTTCGCCGACGAAGCGCACCTCTGTCGTGAATTGCGCTGCGCAGCCGGGACAACGCCTGGCAGATATCGCAGCCTGGTTGGCAGCCTCGACTACACTTGGCGAGGCCGTCGAGCAGTACGCAGTTAGCAGGATCATGATGCCTTTTCGCCGCTGCGCGGCCACGCTGCTCGTCGTGACGCTCTGCGGATGCACTGCCGGCCTGCCTCAGGCGAGAGGCGCCGGAGCGGCACTCCAGAAACCGCGCGTCATCGTCACCGCGGATCCCGAGCTCGACGACTCGAACTCGCTCGTTAGGTATCTGCTTCACAGCACCGACTTTCGCACCGAAGGGATCGTATACGCCAGCAGCGGCTACCACTGGAAAGGCGACGGCAGCGGGAAGAAGTGGTCGGTTGCCAACAGAGAGTACAACCGGCTTGGGCTCAACTTGTGCCCCTGCGAGTCGTGGCGCTGGGCGCGCGACGAGCGGTTCATCGACGACGCGCTCGACACGTACGAGCGCGTATATCCGAACCTCCGTGTGCACGACGCGAACTACCCGACGCCGGCAGAGCTCAAGTCGAAAGTCCGCTGGGGGAACGTCGAGTTCGATGGGGACATCTCGAAGGACAGCCCAGGTTCGGAGTTGATCAAAGGACTTCTGCTCGATGACGCGCCCGGTCCGCTTTACCTGCTGGCGTGGGGCGGACAGAGCACGATCGCGCGCGCGTTGAAGTCGATCCAGGAGCAATACGAGGGGACGGGGCAGTGGCCCGCCGTACGGGAGAGAGTTTCGCGCAAAGCCGTTCTCTCGGCGTCGGGCGACCAGGACGACACGTACGCCACGTACATCCGGCCCAACTGGCCCGACATCCAGCTCCTTCCGAGCGGCGCCGGAGGTGTACCGTTAGGCTACGGTGCCGGGGCCACCGCGAGCGAGGAGAATGCGATCTACTACAGCGCGGACTGGACCAGGGAGAACGTCTCCAGCCGCGGCCCGTTAGGCGCGTTTTACAGGGTCTGGGGTGACGGGAAGCAGATGGTGAAGGGCGACATCTTCGACTACTTCGGCCTGTCGGGCTACACTGCGAAAGAGCTTCAGGCGAGGGGGTACATCGTCTGGACACCGCCGCGTCCCACGGGTGAGTTTCTCGGTGAAGGCGACACGTTCACGTATCTGAATCTGGTCGACAACGGACTGCTCGCCTACGAAGCGGCGACGCCCGGCGGCTGGGCGGGACACGGCGTGCCTAACGTGGCACCGCTGATCCCCGCGCCTGGTTCTGGGCAGCGCTCTCCGGTCCAATCGTATGCCGATCTGCTTGGCGTCATGCAGCGCGTTGCCGCGGCCCCGCGGCCAGCCTCGCCGTCCCCGAATTTCGTTCCAGCGGTGCAGAACGCGTTCGCTGCTCGCATGCAGTGGTCGGTGACGCCGACGTACGCCGGCGCCAACCACGAGCCCAGGGTCGCGATTCGTGGGAGCTCGCGCATAACTGCTCGTCCCGGTGAGACGATTCAACTGGACGGCGCGACGTCAGATCCGGACGGAAACTCTGTAAGCGTGAAGTGGTGGCAGTGGAAGGATGTCGATACGTATCCCGGCCAAATTTCATTCTCGGACCCCACATCCCTCCGCACGAGCGTGCAACTACCGGCCGACGCGGTGCCGGGGCAGACGATCCACGTGATCCTCGAGGCAAGCGACGACGGCGCGCCTCCCCTCACTCGATATCAGCGCGTAGTCGTATCGGTTGCGCGCTAAGCGGGGTCCGCTAAGCGGGGTCAGACTCCGCCAATGTGGCCCGCCATACTGGCGGAGTCTGACCCCACGAGGGAGTCTGACCCCACGAGGGAGTCTG
>DATBKN010000168.1:0-6644 GCA_036555845.1 Gemmatimonadaceae bacterium
AGGACGCCTAACCAGTCCTTGCGGTCCGATAACGTGACGCCCCACAGCACCCACATCGCGCCAATGATCGTTACCAGCGCGCAAAGCCGCTTGCCGTAGCGCGTGAAAATCGCGGAGCGGCCCAGAGCCAGCGCCGCCAGATACAGTCCACCGTGTCCCGGCGGCACAAAGGTCGGGACGTTGTGCAGTCGATACGTATACAGGCCGAGAAGCGGAGAAGCGGTGTACTCGACCGCCGTCGCGAACAAAACGACGACGACAACCTGCGCTTTCTCCG
Organism: Gemmatimonadaceae bacterium; assembly: GCA_036555845.1. Taxonomy (GTDB): domain Bacteria; phylum Gemmatimonadota; class Gemmatimonadetes; order Gemmatimonadales; family Gemmatimonadaceae; genus DASYRX01. The sequence goes on from DATBKN010000168.1 coordinate 278, forward strand.
TGCGACCTTCTCCTCGAAGGAGGCAGAACAACACGAGCCAGGAGATGGCGCCAAGCAGGCGCTGGAGCCAAATGCCCGCGCCCACGTCCAACGCGAGTACAGCCCCCAGCCAGACGACAAAGACACCGACGATCGTTAGGTCGCGCTTTGACCTGACCAGTGCGTTCACAAACACGCCTTGTCTGCTCGCTTCGAGGAGTCCGCTAGTTACGCCGGAAAGAGCCATTCGGTTTGTAGCGATTTGTGTAGTCGCTGTTGTCTAACCGCTTGCCGAGAGTGATGAGACCCAAGCACACTATGCGCATGCCTGCCAAAACTCGACTCCCCATCGCCATGGCCAATCTGGTGGCCCTGGTCGCGCTAGTCACCCTTCCGGCGCTCGCGCCTGCCCAGCAAAAGCGGTCAGCCGACGTCGCGGATCGCATCGCGCGTGTCGAAAAAGGCCTCGTGCGGCCGAGCTATATCGCCGGCCAGCCGCAGGAGCGCTACACGATTGAAGAGCGGCTGCGTAATTACCGAACGCCTGGGGTGAGCGTGGCCGTCATGCACGACGGCAAGGTCGAGTGGGCCAAGGGCTACGGCGTTGTCCGCGCCGGAACGACCGAAAAGGTGGATTCCGCGACTCTCTTCCAGGCGGCTTCGATCAGCAAGCCGGTTGCGGCCGTCACGGCGCTGAAGCTCGTCGAAGAGGGGCGCCTAACGCTGGACGCTGACATCAACACGGTGCTCAAGTCGTGGAAGGTGCCGGACAACTCCTTGACCGCGATCGAGAAGGTCACGCTGCGCCGGCTGCTGAGCCACAGCGCCGGGCTGACGGTGCACGGCTTCCCGGGCTACGCCGCTGACGCGAAAGTACCGACCGTCGTGCAGGTACTCGACGGCACGCCGCCGGCGAACACGGCCGCGGTGCGCGTGAACGTCACTCCTGGTTCGATTTGGCGTTACTCAGGCGGCGGCTTCACGGTGATGCAGCAGGCGCTCATCGACCTCACCGGCAAACCCTTTCCGCAGCTTGCGCGAGAGCTCGTGCTGGGTCCTGCCGGCATGAACAGCTCGGGCTACGAGCAGCCGCTTCCGGAAGCCAAACGCGGCCGCGCCGCGATCGCGCACCGCGGAGACGGCACTGTGGTCGCCGGTTTGTGGCACACGTACCCTGAAATGGCTGCCGCCGGTCTCTGGACCACACCGACTGACCTGTTGCTCTTCGCGCGCGCCATCCAGCGCTCGTTAGGTGGCGAAGCCAACGCGCTGCTCTCTCAGCAAACGGCGCGTGACTTCGTTACAGTGCAAAAAGGCTCGTACGGCCTCGGCGTAGGCATTGAAGGTACCGGCGCTACCGCGCGCTTCAGCCACGGCGGCGCGAATGAGGGGTACCGCTGCATGTTCTTCGCCTTCAATGAACGAGGCGACGGCGTGGCGATCATGACCAACTCGGACAACGGCGGCCAATTGGCATCAGAGATTGCGCGTGCCGTTTCCGACGTGTACGGCTGGGCCGTCATGCAGCCTACCGCTCGTCAGGCAATCACGGTCGATCCCGCGCAGCTGAAATCAATCGCCGGCCGCTATCTGCTCGCCACTCCCACGGACACGCTTCCATTCGTTATGCGCGTCGATGACGGCGTACTTTTCGCCGAGGTGCTGCCACTGGCACCCCAGGCGATGCGCCTGTACGCAGCAGAACCCAATCGCTTCTTCACGCTGGAATCCGGTGCTGAGTTCGGGATCGATCGCGATGCGTCGGGCGCGGTCATTGCGATTCGACTCCTCAACCTCGGGCAACCGCTGCGGGCCTTGCGCCAGCCGTGAGGCTGCCGCGGGCCGTATCTGCGCCGCACCGAAGCTCGTCGTCTTGCTGTGAAGCCAATCACTAGCAGCGCGAGTTTTGTGGGAGCGCCGGTACGCGCTACTGGTTAGGGTGCACGCCATGCGATCCGTGGTCTGGTACGTCGTTTTGGTTGGTATTCCGGTCGCTGCGATGCTTGGCATTCTGCGCCTGGGTGAGCGGCTCGTGGCGCCGCGCGCAGCGCACGGACAGTATTCCGTCGCGTTCGATTCTACGGGGGCCGGGCACTGCTTATCCGCGCTGGTGGCCGGCCAGCAGAAGCGGCTCAACATCGCGCAATCCGGTCCCAAGCTCGACGTGACGTTCGGGTCCGTGGAGCTGTTCGGGGCTATCGACGGAGACAGTATCTACGCAGCGGCTCCGACGACGGACAACGCGCTGCTGCGCGCGGCGAGCTGCCTAACGGTTGACACAGTCGCTGTCTCGGCGGCGCTTCCGGCCAGAGGAGCAAGCGACACGGATTTGGCCGGCAGCTTTTTGTTTCCAGGCTGCACGACGTGCCCGTCCGTGCCATTTCGCGCGACGCGGCTTCCAGATCGCTCGCGCAATGCGGCCAACTGATGGCTAGTCCGCTGCTCCTGATCGCGCAGATCGCGATCATCCTGGTGTGCGCGCGCGTGCTCGGCCGCGCAATGCGACTGATCGGTCAGCCGAAGGTCGTGGGAGAGATGGTCGCTGGGCTGATGCTCGGACCGTCGTTGTTAGGCTGGATCGCCCCGAGCGTGTCTGCGACGCTCTTCCCCGCGGCGAGCCTGGGCTTCCTGAATGCGCTGAGCCAGATCGGGTTGTTGTTCTTCATGTTCCTTGTCGGTCTCGAGCTCGACGCGAATCTGATCCGCGGCCGCGGTCACGCAGTGCTTGTCGCCAGTCACGCGAGTATCGTCGCGCCGTTCCTTCTCGGCGTCGTCCTCGCGCTGTATCTGTATCCGCGACTCTCTGACGACAGCGTGACATTCACGGGATTCGCTTTGTTCATGGGAGCAGCGATGAGCGTGACGGCTTTCCCGGTGCTCGCGCGCATCCTTCAGGAGCGAGGACTCACGAGAACGCGGCTCGGCGCAGTCGCGATTGCATGCGCAGCCGTGGATGACGTGTCGGCGTGGTGCATACTCGCGGCGGTAGTGCTCATCGTGCGCAGCTCCGACGCGACGATACCGATTCCGCTCATGATCGGCGGCTCGCTGCTCTTCGTTCTCGTTATGCTGACGGTGGTGCGGCGTGCGCTGAACCGGCTCGAGGTCACGTACGAGAGCGGGGGCGGCAAGCTGTCGCAGGATCGTATTGCCGCCGTCGTGTTTCTCGTACTCGTTAGCGGCTGGATCACCGAGCGCCTGGGCGTGCACGCGGTCTTCGGCGCTTTTCTCGCCGGGGCGGTGATGCCGAAAGGCGAAGCATTCGTGCGCGAGTTTCGCGACCGCTTCGAAGACGTCATGGTCGTTCTCTTCCTCCCGATCTTCTTTGCGTTCACGGGCCTGCGCACGAGCGTCGCGCTGATCGACGGTGACATGTGGTTCTACATGGCGCTCATTCTGCTCGTGGCTGTTGCTGGCAAGATGGCTGGCGCGGCCTTTGCCGCGCGGGCGAGCGGCATGTCCTGGCGCGAGTCCTGGGCGTTAGGCACGCTCATGAACACGCGCGGCCTCATGGCCTTCGTGATTCTCAATGTCGGCTACGATATCGGCGTGATCTCCCCAGCGCTGTTCGCCATGCTGGTTCTGATGGCGCTCGCCACGACATTCATGACGACGCCCGTGCTGGAGTGGATCTATCCGCAGCGACTGCGACTCGGTACGGACGCGCCCTCGAAACCTGAGCTGGTCGCGGCGTCGGGCGGCCGGCGCTGAGTATTGCGAGGCAACGTGCTGCTGTCGCGATTTGCTCGCATTGCATTGGTCTGCGTACTCGCGATCGTGACAGCCGCGTTCGTCCTGGTGCACGCATGTGCAAGCGGCGGAGCGATGGGATCGGCGTACCGCACGTGTCATTGTCGCGGCATCGAGTGGGTCACCTCCGATGCCACGGCCGCGGATGGACCACGGCGCACAGCTTGCCTCGGCTGGGTCAGCGCGCGAACGTGCTACCAATTCCGAGACGGCCCAGAGGTAGCGTGCGACGAACGATAGTCTCTCTCATAGTCCTGCTCGCGACGGTGCACACAGCTGCCATGGCACAGAGCCAACGTTATCGCGATGCGAACGGAAAGCTGCGCGTGGCGCTCGCCCAGCAACCCTTCCTGCCTAACGGGACGTCGCGCGGTCCGGCGACGATGGCGAACGGCGGCATTCAACAGACGCTGGCGCAGATGGGCGCCGTCGTGCGTCTCTCCGAGGCTGCGCTTACCGCTCAGCAGGACACGGAGTACGGCGGCTGGAAGCGCCTCGGCATGGCGCTCGGGCATTTCGCCGAAAACGTCGCTCAAAACGAACGCGACGGTTACTTCACCGTTGGATTGCTGGCGACGTGTCCGTCGATGCCTGGCCTCGTCGCCGGCTTGCAGCATTCCGGCGCGCGCGGCCGGCCGCTCAGGATCGGCATGCTTTGGCTCGATGCGCATCCGGACTTCAACACGCCGGAAACTACTCGCAGCGGTTCGTTAGGCGGGATGCCGGTTGCCGTCGCGACGGGTCGCGCGCTCAAGATCATGCGCCTCGACGCGACGCTCGATCCGCCGCTTCCAGATGAGCACGTGGTGATGGGTGGAGTCAGACTCGTCGATCCGCTCGAACAGGGTTTGCTCAACAGCTCGAAGATCCAGCAGGTGAGCGTTGACGATCTCCGCGGGGCCAAAGCTGCCGTCTTCGCGCAACTCGATCGCCTGAACCGTATCACGGACAAGATCTACATCCATATCGATATGGATGTTCTCGATCCGCGCGAAGTCATGGGTCATCAGAACAAGGTGCCGAATGGCCCGTCGAGTGAAGATCTGGCGCGACTCTTCGAGCAGATTTTCACGCGCTACGAAAAGGCCTCGGCGATCGGCTTCGCGACGATACCGGCGACTGATTCAGGTGGACTGTCGCTGGCCGCGGTGAATCGAATGATCGCAGGTGCGGTGCGTGGGGTCATGGCGCGACAGTCACGTTAGGCAAGGTCGAAAGCTGAACGCAGTGAACGCGGAGTCAGAGACAAAACTGCTTCCTCACAGAGCGCACAAAGGACTGCCAAAAGGCTTTGGTTCCTTCCTCTTGGCTGATGTCCTCATTCAAAAACGTCAACGGCAAAACCTATTCGGATCAAGCGGATGGGTCGGATAGGACCGGATTCGGTTCCTCGCGGCTCACGCGGTTCATGGGCTGTGGCCCACGACTTCCGAAGCGCTTCTGTTCTGTGTGCATAAACAAAGCGTAGCTTGCCCAGTGCCTGTGATGAGCTCTGCTGTGTTTCAGGCTCGCGCTCCGGCCGATCGCTCCATTCGTGTCATCCGAACAGCAGTTGCTCTTTTCAAAACGCCAATGGCGATGATCTAACGCCGGCTTGCAACCTCGCGCAGCATCCGATCGAGAGCGGCACGATCCAATAGCCGGCCGCGCAGGATCACGCTGTGGATCCGGCCAACGTTCGCGATATCCGCCAGCGGATCGGCTGACAGCAGCACCAGATCAGCGCGCATCCCGCGCGCCACCGTCCCCGCCCTCTACCACTGTCACGTTGCGGATCGCGATCCGTTGTGCGACGACGCTTTGTGCTAACGCCGCGATGGCGCAAAACGCCGCGAGGCTATTTCGATAGACACTGCGCATCAGAGCTCGAGTCTTGGGTCACGACTATTCGAGTCGCGTGGAAGGCTGTAATCTCCGAACGATGCTATTCCCGAGACCAGTGAGAAGCACGCGGTCCATCAGGCGTATTTTAGGCCTGACGCTAGTAGTGCTCACGTTCAGCGCATGCGCCAACGCTACTGATCCCGTCGCGGTTGATACGACGGCACATCAATCGTTCCCCGTCGCCACACGGCTGCCGAACCTTCGAGTAAACACGTCAGGCAGTCAGCCAATCACATCGCGCGATGTCTACGTCACAGGCTCGTTCATACTGACGGATACGACGGGTGAAAAACTCGCCGAAGGGGCGCTCGAGATTCGCGGCCGAGGACACTCAACGTGGGATCTCATGCCGAAGAAGCCATACCGCGTTAAGCTCGGCACGAGCACGATGCTCATGGGCATGCCTGCCAATCGCCATTGGGTCCTGCTCGCTAACTACTCGGACAAGACACTCGAGCGCAATGATGTCGCGTTTGAGTTCAGCCGCATGCTCGGCATGGAATACACGCCGCGCGCGCGCTTCGTGGATCTGGAGCTGAACGGATCTTACCAGGGCATCTATCAACTCACGGAGCACGTGCGCATCGCGCCGGACCGCGTGAACATCCCCGAGCTCAAAGTCGCCGACACGAGCGCAACGAACATCACTGGCGGCTACTTGATTGAAGTCGACGAGCGCCGCGGCGAAGATTTTTGCTTCAACTCGGCAAGAACGCCAATGATCTTCTGCCTCTCGAATCCCGAGACGCTGAAC
>DATBKN010000169.1:0-6433 GCA_036555845.1 Gemmatimonadaceae bacterium
CTGGAGCCCGCGGCGGGCTCGATGACCATGAACTCGTCAGGCGCGTGCGCGCCCGTGCCATATCCGATCCCGCCCATCACCATCGGCAGCTTGAGCACGTCGGTAAACAGATAATACGGCGCGCTGCCGGCCAGGCGCGGCACGACCGACGTGTTGAATCCGTGTTTGTTGTAGACACTCAGCGCCGACTGCACGAGCGGCGCGCTCACCGAGGTTTGCGCCGGCGGATAGCCGCTCAACTTGCGAACGGTCACGTCGCTGAATCCCTTGGCATCGAGATGCTTGCGTATCAAGGCAAGGGCGCTATCCGGATGCTGGTTAGGCACGAGGCGCGAGTCCATCTTTGCCGTAGCCACGTGCGGCAGAATCGTCTTCATCCCGACGCCTGTGTAACCGGACCAGATTCCGTCCACGTTGAGTGTCGTATTGAAGAGATACGCCATCAACGCATCGGTGCCCGTCATGCCGCCGATCCACTGCTCCACGCCGAACGCCTTGCGCTGATCCGCCTCACTAGCGTTCCAGGCCGGGATCATTCCGTTCACGAGCCGCTGCTCTTCCTCCGACGGCGGCCGGATGGCGTCATAATAGTTGGGCACAAGGATCGTGTTGCCGTCGGGCGTCGTTAGGCTCGCGATCGCCTGCGCCAGACGAATCGCCGGTGCATCGACGATCGCTTTGTAGGATCCGTGAATCTCGGCGTTCGATGGTCCGCCCTGCGGCCCGCCGCGAACTTCCAGTTCGAAGTACAGGATCCCTTTGACGCCAAGATTGACGACGATGTCGCCCTTGCCGTCCTGACTATTGAAGGGAAACATGACGCCCGACGCAGTGCGCAGCCGATCGGCGTACTTCTCGACGGCCTGCGGGAAATGCAACGAGCCCAGCTCCTCCTCGCCTTCGGCCAGCACCATCAAGTTGACCGGCAGCGTCTTCTTCGTCGCGATAATGGCGTCGAGCGCGTTGAGCAAGGCGCGCTCGGGGCCTTTTTGGTTCGTCGCGCCGCGTGCCATCAGCACCTTGCCTAACGGGCGCTCCACGACCTCACCGCCGAACGCATTGACCGACCAGCCGGTCGGCTCCACCGGCTGCACGTCGTACATCATGTAGACAGCCAGCGTCTTCGCCGCGCCGGCATCGTAGTATCCCCACACCGACGGATGCCCGTCTGTGGGCACCAGCGCTGTCTCTTTGAAACCAAGCGCCTTTAGGTCGGCCATCACGAGACGCGCCATTTCCTGGATGCCGTCGTTTTGCGCGCTCACGGAACGCTGACGCACCCAGCGCTTCATGTTCTCCAGGTGTTTGGCCTGGTTCGCGTCGATGTACGCGTATGTGTCGCTGTGCGTTCCCTGATACGCCGGGACCGACGCCGCGCGGAACGTGTCGCTGACAGTGAGCGCGTACGTGGGCCGCTTGCCGGCGCTCGCCGCGGACTGATCGTCAGACGGCGCGCAGGCTGCGACACCTAACGAAAGCAACAGACAAGACGTGCGGAGCATAAAGCGCGAGGGCGACGGCATCATAGTGTTGGCGTCAGTGTTAGTTGCGGGCGACCGGCTCGATCCGCAGGATCGGCGTGGCGCCGCCTTGGTTGTTGTCGATGGCGAGGTAGATCAGCCCGTCGGGACCCTGACGCACGTCGCGGATGCGTCCCTGGTGCCGCACGAGGATTTCAGCGACCTCGGCTCGCTGACCGTCTAACGTGAGCCTAACGAGCTGCTCCCCGACCATACCTCCGGCGAAAACGCTGCCCTTCCAATCGGGAAACTTGTCGCCCGTGTAGAACATGAGGCCCGACGTGCCGATCGACGGAACCCACACGTTGACAGGACTCTCCATTCCAGGGCGCATCGTGCCGACGTGGATCGTTGCGCCGGATCCGTAGTTCACACCGAACCCGATGACGGGCCAACCATAGTTCGCCCCGCGCTTGATCAGGTTCAGCTCGTCGCCGCCTTGCGGTCCGTGCTCGGTCTCCCAGAGATCGCCTGTCACGGGATGGATCGCCAGACCCTGCATGTTGCGGTGGCCATAGCTCCAGATCTCGGGCTTTGCATCCGTACGCCCAACGAACGGATTATCCGCCGGTACTTTGCCGTCGTCGTGCAGGCGGCTGATCTTGCCGTGGTGATTCGTCAGGTCCTGTGCCGGGTGCGCCTCGAGGTTCCCGGTGGGCGGAACCTGGCGGTCGCCCGTCGTGATGAACAGAAAGTTGTTGCGATCGAAGGCGAGGCGCGAGCCGTAGTGCCCTCTCCCGCGCGTCTGCGCCTCGAAGATCTGCTGGACATCTGTTAGGCGGTCGTTTTCCAGCCTCCCACGCACGACGGCCGTGGTAGACTGGCTGTCGCCGACCGGTTTTGAATAACTCAGGTACACGAAGTGGTTGGACGCGAAGTTCGGATGCAACACGACGTCGAGCAGGCCGCCTTGGCCGCGCGCGAAGACCGGCGGCACACCCTCGACCGGCGCCGGAAGCAGCTTGCCGTTGCGGACGATGCGCAAGCGGCCGGGGCGTTCGGTCACCAGCATGTCCCCGTTAGGCAGGAACGCCATGGACCACGGATTGACGAGGTTCTCGACGACTGGCACGACGCGGAAGTCGTAGGACATCGAGTGCTGCACCGGCGGCTGTGCGATAGCGACGCTGCCGAGCGCCGTCCAGAGCGCGGCGAACGTGAGGGCGTACCGAAGAGTTCTCAAGGTGACTCCTGCGCCTAACGCGCCATTCAGATGGGTGACAGGTCAGAGGGTGAGAGCTGCGATATTAGCCTCGCGGTGCAGCGAAGAATCGCCGCATCGCGGCGACAACCTTATCGCGCGAGGTGAACACGAAATCGGGGTGCGTGCCAGGGACGCGCACGATCTCGATTCCTGGAATTTCACGGCGCACGCGCGCGATGGAGGCTTCACGGAATGGAGCGAAGAACTTCTTCTCCCACGCGAGGTTCATCGCTCGCTGCGCCGGATCTGCCTTCGTCACATCGAGGAACGTCTCCGTATAGATCGCCAGCGCTGGTGCTTTCACCTTTGTGTAGTCGCGCCGATTCGTGACGAGAACCACGAACATCGCCTGGTATACGCTGTCACTCATGACGGGACGCACGGTACCGTCGGCTTGCAGGTCGACAAGGTCGCGCACATAAGCCTCGAGTCTCGTTGTGTCCGTCACGGCGGGAAAGAAAGCGCGCATCTGCCAGGCGCGAAATGCGTCGAGCGACCCGAGCACCTCGGGTGTCGGCGCAAGGTTCACCGGGAGCGAGTCGAACGCAGCGCGCACAACAGGATCAGCCCAGTCATACGCGCCATCGAGATACACGATCCGATCGACTCGGTCAGGGTGGCGGCCAGCCATCATCGTGATCTCGTTCCCGCCCATTGACCAGCCGGCGAGGTGCGCACGAGTTATGTGCAGGCTGTCCATCAACGTCCGTAGATCTTCAGTCAGCGTCGCCGTCTCGAACGGTCCGGACTTGCCTGAGCGACCGTGGCCCCGACGCGCGTAGGCGACAACGCGAAAGCTGTCGGTGAACGTGGGCGCCAAGTCGTCGAAAACATGCGGGTTGTCGCCGTAGCCGTGGATGAGGATCAAGGTCGGACCGGATCCGCCCCAGTCGAGATAGTGCAGCCTAACGTCGCTTGCGTTGACGAAACCGCTGCGGTGCGGCGCGGCATCAGACCACGCAGCGGCAGCGGCCGCGCTGTCGCCGGATTGTACGTCCTGCTTCGCGCACGCCCCGACGGCGGCAACGACGAGCACGATCGATCGAAGCGTGGCACGCATCAACGGCCTCCTGATGATGTGCAGCGGAGCGACGACAATGAGCAGCCTAACGTACATCCTGACAAGAGGATCGCGACGATCAGAGGGTCGGCGCGGAATGCTGGTGAAGCGGTCATTTGATCCGCCGGCTCATCACGGCGCACGCGGCTAACCCGTTGTCCTATCGCGCGTTGCTACCCCTTCCCAGAGTGACTATATTGCCACGTTCCCCAAGCACCTGCGCCGAGACTCAAATGAAAGAAGGCATACACCCCGATTACTACGCCGCGACCGTCAAGTGCGCCTGTGGCGCCACGTGGGTCACGCGCTCGACCGTATCCGAGCTGCACCTCGACATCTGCTCAAACTGCCACCCGTTCTACACGGGGAAGCAGAAGCTCATCGACACAGCCGGCCGAGTTGAACGCTTCCGCCAGAAGTACGCAAGCGGAAAGAGCTCCTCCTGAGCATTCGTGATCGACTCGCCGAAGCGATTGAACGCGCCGCGGCCGTCGAACGGGAGTTAAGCGACCCAGCGACGGTCCGCGACGCGAAGCGCCTGGCGTCGCTCGGTCGCGAGCATCAGAGACTGCAACAAACCGTACAAGTCGCCGAACGCCTGCGCAAGGCGGACGACGAGCTTGTCCAGGCTCGTGAGCTTCTCACGACGGACGATGCCGATCTCGCCGCGGAAGCGCGCAACGAAGTCACGCGCCTAACGACGACGATCGACGAGCTCGAGGAGAAGGCGAAACCGCTGCTCATCCCGCACGATCCGCTCGACGAGCGTCCCTGCATCGTTGAAATCCGTGCCGGGACTGGTGGTGACGAGGCCGCGCTGTTCGCGGCCGACTTGCACCGCATGTACACGCGCTACATCGAACGACGCGGATGGAAGATCGAAACGCTGTCGCTCTCGGACGGCACGTTAGGCGGCCTCAAGGAAGTCTCCTTCAAGGTGAAGGGCGACGGCGCCTACGGCACGATGCGCTGGGAGTCCGGCGTGCATCGCGTGCAGCGCGTCCCGCTGACCGAGGCACAAGGACGAATCCACACGTCTGCGGCGACGGTGGCTGTGCTCCCCGAGGCCGAAGAGATCGACCTCGTCATCGACGACAAGGAATTGCGCATCGATGTGTTCCGCGCGTCCGGTCCCGGCGGTCAAGGCGTCAATACGACAGACTCCGCCGTGCGCATCACGCATCTCCCGACCGGCGTCGTCGTCTCACAGCAGGACCAGCGCTCGCAGATTCAGAACAAGGCAAAAGCGATGGAGGTCCTGCGCGCGAAATTGTTGGACCTACGGATCGCGGAGCAGGAGGCGGAGCGAACGCGTCTCAGACGGTCGCAGGTTTCCACGGGAGACCGCTCCGCAAAGATCCGGACATACAATTTCCCGCAGAGCCGTGTGACAGATCACCGCATCGGCCTCACGCTTCACGATCTTCCAAGGATCATGGACGGCGATATCGGGAAGCTGATCGACGGCTTGCAGATGGCGAACACGGAAGAACTCCTGAGCGGGGATGGCGAAGGTGAGAGCGAGGCCAGAGGTCGGAGGTCGGAGGCCGGAGGGAGTGCGCGATGAGTGTTCTCACGTTGCCTTTGACGGTGCGGGCGCTGCGCGCTGAAGTCAGCGCGCGGCTCGTGAAGGCCGGCGTCGCGTCGCCTAACGCGGAAGCACGGGATCTCATCGCCGCGGTCGTGGATCAGCCACGCTTCTGGCCTGTCGAGCACGGCGACGCTCAACTGAGCGATGAAGTCGTCGCCGCCATTCGCGCGGCTACGGAACGCCGCGCGGACGGAATGCCGTTCGCGTACGCAGTCGGCAAAGCTGCCTTCCGCTACCTAACGCTGACCGTCGATCAGCGCGTGCTCATTCCGCGTCAGGAAACGGAATACCTCGTGGATCTCGTGCTCGACTCCACGGGACGCCGCGGAGTCGTGGCGGATGTCTGCACGGGATCAGGGTGCATCGCGTTGGCTTTGGCCACGGAAGGCCAGTACGAGCGCGTGATTGCCACTGAAGTCTCAAAAGAATCAAAAGCGGTAGCGGAGATGAACGCCGATAAGCTCAGCGCGCCGCCCCCCGCAGAGATCCGCGGAGGGGATCTATTGGCGCCCATCACCCCCAACGATTGCATAACGGCCATCGTCTCAAATCCTCCATACATCGCGCCTGACGAAATGGCGGACTTACCGCCGTCAGTCCGCGATTGGGAGCCACACCGGGCGCTCGTGTCGGACAACGACGGTCTTGCGCACACGTTCCGCATCGTCGCCGACGCGCCGCGCGTCCTGCAACCAGGCGGTCTTCTTGCGCTGGAAGTCGACTCGCGCCGCGCGGAACGCGTGAGAGACTACATCAGCGAGCACGGCGCATATCGAGACGTGACGTTGCACAAAGACTTCTGCGAACGCGATCGCTACGTACTCGCACGCTTGCGTTAGGCACCGACCTTTCTCAGACCTCAGACCTATCGTTTAATGCTTGACCAGAAAGCCAAAGACGTGGGCCGCTTGATCGGCCAGAGCCCGGAATACCAGGCCGTCAAGCGCGCCAACGAAGCGCTCCACAACGATCGCGATGCGGTGACTTCGCTCAACCGCATGGAAACGCTGCGCCAGGAAGCGCAGCGCCTGATCGCGCAGGGTAAGGAGCCGTCGGAC
>DATBKN010000170.1:0-24060 GCA_036555845.1 Gemmatimonadaceae bacterium
CAACGCCACGTATCTCCCCTACGAGCTCTATAGCCGCTTCGACCGACGCTTCTACCGCTGCGATCCAGATCCATTCGCAGTGACGAACCTTCAGGACTTGCTGCGTGATGTCCCGGTGTTTCCAGTCGCTCCGCGCCGGACTGCGTTTTCCGACTACTTGTCCGATGACGTCATCGAGCAGCTCCGCGCGTTGAACCTGGACGTCGCCCTGCGCTTCGGCTTCAGAATTCTGCGGGGGGATGCGCTGTGCATCGCAGCCAAGGGTGTATGGTCATTTCATCACGGCGACAATCGCAAGAGCCGCGGTGGCCCTTCCTGTTACTGGGAGGTGTTCGAGGGGCGTGAGACTGCAGGCGCTGTGCTGCAAGTTCTCTCGGAAGATCTCGATGCAGGGCAAGTGATCGCACGGGTGCACGTTCCTGTGCATGCGCTATCGGTGAACCAGACCGCCGGTCGACTCTACTGGCGCGCGATTCCAATACTGCTCTCGGCGCTTGAACGCGCTCGCGCGGGCGTGCCGCTGGTGCAAGCCAACATGCCAACGGCGGACTGGATGGCATATTCGCAGCCTCTATATACGCGTCCGCGCGCGACGACTGCGATGCGAATGCTCGCACGTTTGCTCGTTAGGCGCGTGCGCGCGAAGCGCCAGGCAATGGGCGGCCGCGAGCAATGGCGACTCTTGCTGCACTCCGATCCCAGTTCGCTGTCGGATGTCCCCAATGCCGCGCCATTTCGTTTCCGGCACCTGGTGCCGCCGCCGGACCGATACTGGGCCGACCCTCGACCCGCATGGCACGAGGGACGCCATTGGCTGTTCTTCGAGGAGCATCCGTTCGCCAGCGCGAACGCCCACATCTCCGTCATCGAAGTGAGTGCGAAGGGTCAGCCGATTGGCGACGCCGTAGTCGCGTTGAAGCGCGACTATCATCTCTCCTATCCGTTCGTGTTTCAGTGGAATGGAACGTGGTATATGATGCCGGAGTCGTATGGTCGCGGCGCCACTGCGCTGTTTCGCTGCGTGCGCTTTCCCGATTCCTGGGAATTCGCAGGCGATGTGCTCGATAGTGCGGCAGTCGATCCGACGGTGGCAAAGATCGGAGATCGCTGGTGGTTGTTCGTCGCCACGTTGTCCCACGCGAGCAGCGCTGCCGACACGCTCAACCTTTACTTCGCGGACACGCCGCTGGGCCCGTGGACGGCGCACGCGCTCAACCCGGTGAAGGTGGATTTGCGAAGCGCGCGGCCCGCAGGGGGACTCTTCGAAGTCGGCGGCAGCTGGTATCGCCCGGCGCAGGACGGTGCCCCGACTTACGGCGCGCGCATCGTCTTCAATCGCATCGACGAGCTCACGCCGACGGCCTATCGCGAAACCGTCGTGGACCGCTTAACGCCGTCCTGGGACGCTCACGCCGTCGGGGTGCACACGATCAACTGCGCGCACGGCCTGACGGCGATCGACGCGCGCTACCGCCTCAATGCTCGACACGTCGGACGTCGTTAGGCACCCTTACCAGCAGATCCCCTCGTAACGCGTGCCATCGCTGCGGCGATCACCGAACGCGCGCACGAGATCGACGACGATACGGCCATCGGCCATCACTTTTGAGGCGTCGCGGAATTCCGTCGAGCCGTTGCCGATGACCACGACATCGCTCTCGCTCAACACCTCGCCGATCGTCGGGCGCATGAGCGACCAGATGTGCGGGATCTCTCGCTCGATGTATTCCCTGTTGGCGCCGATGATCTGTGCCTGCGTCACCTCTCGGTCGTAGATCGCGACGCTCATTCCCTTCCCGATGAGACGCTCGATCAGCGTCACGTTTGGCGACTCGCGAAGGTCGTCGGTGCCTGCTTTGAAGGCGAGGCCGAGAATTCCCACACGTTTCTTGCCCAGCGCCATAATCATGTCGAACGCGCGGCTGATCTGCGCTTCGTTGCTTTCGAGCGTCGCGTCGAGGATTGGCGTGGACACGTCGAGCTGCCGCGCCCGATAGCTGATGGCGCGGAGGTCCTTCGGCAGGCAGGAGCCGCCGAAGGCGAAGCCGGGACGCAGATAGGCCGGCGAGATATTCAGCTTGGTGTCCTCGCAAAACAGGCGCATGACGTCATGACTATCGATGCCTAACGCCTTACACATGTTTCCGATTTCGTTGGCGAAACCGACCTTGAGGCCGTGGAAGGAGTTGCAGGCGTACTTGATCATCTCCGCCACGCGCGTTGCGGTGACGTGAAGCGGCGCCGTCAACCCCGCGTACAGCTCGGCGACGGGCGCCGCGTCCTTCGGGTCGTCGCAGCCGAGCAACGTGAACGGCGGCTCGAAAAAATCCTTGATCGACGTCCCTTCGCGCAAAAACTCCGGATTCATACAGGCCGCGAAATCCTTTCCGGCCACCCTGCCCGATCCCTTTTCCAGCGCCGGGATCGCGATTTCATGCGTAGATCCTGGAAGCACCGTGCTCCGGATCACGACCGTGTGTCGCGACGATTTTTCACGCAACGCGGCGCCGATCTGCAGGCAGACGCGCTCGACATAGCTCAGGTCCAGGCTCCCGTTAGGCTTGCTCGGTGTTCCGACGCAGACAAGCGATATGTCGCTCTGTAGAACGCCGTCGCGCACGTCGGTCGTGGCGCGCAAGCGGCCCTGCGCGCGCATGGCGGCGACCAGCTCGGCGATCCCCTGCTCTACGATCGGCGCCTGCCCCGCGTTCAGCATGTCCACTTTGCCCGCCGAAACGTCCACGCCGACAACGCTGTGCCCTTCCTTGGCGAAGCAGGCCGCGGAAACGCACCCCACGTAGCCCAAACCGAAAACGCTCACTCGTTGTGTCATGATTGCTCGTTAGGACGTTGGCTGACGGATCGATCTCACGATCTCCCCGACTTGAATACGACTTCCCGCAACTGAAGATAGGCGCGCCCGCCGAGCACCTTGGCAAGCTTCTTGGCATTCCACTTGAGCCACTCCCGCCTCCGCGCGATGGACGACACAGCTATCAGCGCCGCCACACGCTCGGCCGGATCATTCCGACGGAGGGTGTAGCGTCCGATGACGACGCACTCACCGAAGTGCGCAATGCTGGTCGTCGGCTCCGACGTGAAGAGCGTGCGCACGCCCGCGACGGCAGCAGCCTGCGCCACGGCGCGCGAAAAGTAACCGCCCGGTACAGAGGCGGTGGTGACGGCGGCGCCCACAATCTCGGAGAGCCGAGTGATGGAGTCACCCCATTCGTGCGCGAGCTCGTTCGCCGAACACGCCGCCATGCGTGTCGGGTGCGAGCACGAATGACTGCCGATTGTGTGGCCTCGCCGGTGCAGGTCCGCGATCTGCTGACTCGTTAGGAATCCAGCCGTGCCTATGCGGTCGGTCGTTACGAAGAAGGCGCCGCGAAACCCGCGCGCTTCGAGCAGCGGCGCGATATGCTCGCTCGCGGACACGCCGCCGTCATCGAATGTCAGCGCCACGCGCGTATCGTCGGTTCCGTCGTCCGCGCCCAGCTCCACGGTCGGCGCAACCCGGACAGCCGCCGCCGCGAGAACGGCGATATGCCGCCTGAAGCTCTCCGTCGTGAGCTTGTAGGACGCCGCTGCGCCACCCGAAAAACCGCTGCTGTCGTCATTTCCAGACGAGATGACGTCGTGATACTCCAACGCGACGATGCGCCGACGTCGAGGCATGCGAGGAGCGCGCTGCGTCAAAAGATCCGGCGCAGCTGCGCCTTGATCGGTGCCGGCAGTCGATTGCCCAAGCCGCCGCTCGCCGCCTTCAGAGCCTTGAGCGAACGCCACAGCATGCGTGAAGCGGAATTGAGCACTTGAAACCGCTGCAACTGCGCGCGCGACGGCGTCACCCGCGCGGCCAGCTCGATCGTCCCTTTGCGCGCACGCAGCGCGCCGGAACGCAGCGCGGCCAGTACATCCGCGCGTGAATTGGATGCCGCGGCGAGGGTAAGCTCGAGGCCCTTGAACTGGGTGCGCCAGTGCAGATCGAGACCGAAGAAAGCGAGGAGGTCGGGACTGCGAGCGCGCAGCCGGGCGATCAACGCGAACGTCTGGGGGCGTGGAGCGTAGCGGCCATCGTACTTCGTGTTCCACGCTTCGATGCCTAACGGCAGCTCCGCCAGTGCCTCGATGCGCGGAAAATGATCGTCGCGCGGGTGCGCGATCACGCTGATCCCCTGATGCGCGTGAATGTGGGCAATGACCGACTCGGGGTCGGTCTGTGCTGTGAGCGCCGTCACGCCATAGCCGACGATATGCATACGATCATCGCACCCGAACTCGAGACCGGGAATGAAGCGCAGCGTGTCGTCGGAATACTTCGCGCACTCGGAGATGTATTGCTGCACTTTGGCCGTATCGAAATCGTCAGCGTGATCGGCGAGACAAACGACGCGCTTTCCTGCGCGCACAAAGAGGTCCCGCAGCTCCGCCAGCGTGTACTCGCCGTCGGAATACGTCGTGTGAACGTGCAGGACGCAGGCGAGCGTCATCGGCGCGACAGGTGCTTCGGTACACGCCGAAAGATGAAATGCAGCCAGTCGCCCAGTTCCGGCGCGGGGTCGTCCCAGCGCCAGAGGTCGTGCTTCGTTCCGGGCACTGGGAGCAAGACGTCGCGCAGGGTGCCGAGGCGCGACGGAAACGCGCCGTCGTATCCACGCGGACGACCACGCATGACGCCTAACAAGTGCCTCGCATCGCCGAGGAACCAGCGGCAGCGCACGCCGGTGCGATAACTCGCGACCGGCGCCACGTCGCCGACTTCGGCGAGCTCCGCGACCAAGCGAGGAAAGTCGACGCCGGCATGGATCGCGAGAGCCAGCGACGTCCAGAAGCGGCCGTTTACCTCGAGGAAGACGGGCGATCCGTCGCGACGCACGCGGAACTCCACCATCGCCGGTCCGTGCCAGGCAAGCGCCTCGAGCATCTGGCGGCCGGCGGCAGCGAGACGCGCATCGAGCGGTGCGCTCTCACGTACAGCGCTCCCCGATCCCGTCGGGCGCACATCGCGGATTCTGCGATGCGCAAACTCGGCGCGCACGCGACCGTGTGCGGCAAGCGCGAAATATCCGGCGCCTGCCCCGGAAACGAACTCCTGAACCAGGACGCGCGTGGCACGTTGGGAGATCTGGGAGTAGGCGGCGGTGAATTCCTCCGCCGATCGCGCATACACGGGGGCGCCTGTTGCTCGCACGCGCTGCTGCCGGTCGATCTCCTCCGATGTGGCGGCTTTGAGCACGACGGGGTATGCGAGGCGATTCGCGAGTGCGCGCGATTCGTCGTTGGGTCCGTCGCACAGGACAGCGGTTTGCGGAACGGCAATTCCTAACGACTCTGCGAGACGCGTCGTGGCCGACTTGTCGAAGGCGCGCAAGACGGTCACGTGATCTGGAAGCACGAGCCGCGCATGCGCGGCTGAAAGGACCTGGCGCTCGGCGGAGATCGGCAGCGTCGTGCGTTCCGTCATCGGAAGCACGAGGGTGCCGGGATGTCTCGCGATCGCCTGCACGAGGTCGGCGATGAACGCGCCCGCGTCGCGTTGCGGCGCCGTGTAGCGCGTCTGGCTGCGTGCGAAGCGCGACCAGCCCGCTTTGGACCAGCTGGTTTCCGCGGCGACGTGCACTTCGTGCCCCGCGGCAGCGAGCGAGCGAACGGCGGCTACGGCCTGGTTCTCGTTGCCGTCGAGGACTAGAACGCGCACGGGTGGCTGGTCGCGTTAGGCTGGGGCACTCTCGCGTGCGGCGATTGCGCGCGCGAGCGACTGCTCGAAATCCGAGATGACGCGCGACCAGTCGTGCCGGTCCGCCAGTGCGTTGGCGGCCGCACCGATGCGGCGTCTTGCCGCCTCGTCGCGCAGAAGCGTGACGACAGCGTCGGCGAAGGCCGGGGCATCGTCGCACAGCATGATGTCTTCGTTCGGTGTGACCTCGAGCCCCTCGGCACCCACCGTCGTCGACACGACGGCGCGCGCGGCGCCCATCGCCTCGAAGATTTTGAGGCGTGTGCCGCCGCCGATCCGTAGCGGCACGACGACAACTGCCGCCTCGGCCAAATGATCCACGACCGACGGCACCGTACCGGTTACCGTCACGCCGTTTCCGGCGAGGCGCTGAACCCGAGCGGCGGGGTTGCGGCCGACGATTCGAAATTCCGCGTTAGGCACCGCTGCCCGCACGCGGGGCCACATCTCCGCGCAGAACCACTCCACGCCGTCGATGTTGGCTTCCCAGTCCATGGAGCCCAGGTACATGACCAGCGGGGTGCTCGAGGGCGAGGCTGCGACAGCCTGAAAGCGCGCGATGTCCACGCCGGTCGGAACGACGCTGATCCGCTCCGCGTCGACCATGCGCGTCATGAGCTGACGATCGTGCTCCGAGACCGCGATGACGTGGTGAAAGCGCGCGACGGCCGCGACTTCATACCGCGCCATCTTGAACGCCTCGATGCGAAACGCGGCACGCTTGACGGGGTGCGGCTCGAAGCGGGCCTGACGCCGCCACAGCTCCGTTTCAACGTTATGCTGGAAGAGCACGGTGGGAATCTGCAGCACTTCGGGAAAATTCAACGACGCGGAGAGAAAGTCGCAGACGATGACGTCGAAAGCGCGCGTGCGCATCCAAGTATCGACCAACGCTCGAACGGCAGGATGCGTGAATTTTTCGACGGCGTACGGCGCCGCGGCGACGAGCGCGCGCGCGTAGCGCACTAGCTCCGTCAGACTGCCGTTGGCCGATCGCGCGGTCGCCAGCGTTATGGCGCCGGGGAATTCCCGCGCCACGTCGCTCTCATACGCGCGATCGCGCGGGCCGTCGTAGTACGTGAGCACTGTGACACCGTGGCGATTCGCGAGCTGACGCAGGAGGTTGAACGAGCGAAGTTTGCCTCCGGTGTCGACCGGCAGGAGCTTGCCGGCTTTGACCCATGCGATGTTCATGTGCCTAACGCCACTGTACAGCCTCGGGCGGCTCCCCGTCGAGAAAGATGCGCTGCCAGATTTCCCAGTTGACGAGCATCCAGAGACGCTCGTCGTGCTTCTCGCTTCCGGCGTTGTGCGCTTCGACGAGGCGGCGCACATGCTCGCGCTGGAAGAGCCCGCGCGCCATCGCACGCTCGCCTAACACGAACTCGTCGACGACGCCGCGGAACGCGCCGCGGAACCAGGCGCCTACCGGGACTGGGAAACCCATCTTCTTGCGGCTCAGGATCTCTTCGGGCAGCAAGTCGCGCATCGCCTGCCTCAGGACGTACTTCGTCGTCCAGCCGTGCAGTTTGAGGCGCTGAGGCAGCGACGACGCGAACTCCACGAGCGGATGATCCAGGAACGGAACGCGCGACTCGATCGACGCGGCCATGCTCATTTGGTCCTGCTTCATGAGCAGCTCGTGCAGGTACGTCTTTGTGTCGGCATAGAGCAGCCGATCCAGCATCGTGGGAGCGTCGGTTGCAGCGAGCGCGCCGTGCGCGGCCGCGTACGGATCCACGCCAGTGAGCTCGCGCGCCAGCTCTGGCGCGAGCAGGTCCTGCTGCCGCCGCCGGCTGAAGACGGCGAAGTTGTCGAAGTAGAGTGTGTCGAGATCGGCCGGGAGGTAGAGGAAGGTGCGCGTTAGGCGCCGCCGTAACGCCCCACCCGACGGTAGCGTGTCGATGCCGTGCCGGACGGCAGCGCGCATCGCGCGCGGCAGCGCCTCATACGGACGCCCCAGCCGCTGATTGAACAGCGTCACTCGGTAGCGGTTGTAGCCGGCCAGCGTCTCGTCGCTTCCTTCGCCGGTCAGCACGACCTTCACACGCTCGGACGCCAGACGCGATACGAAATACAGCGCGATGCTCGACGGATGCGCGATCGGCTCATCTTCGTGCCAGACGAGACGCGGCAGCGACGCGAAAAACTCGTCCGGCGTGACCACGACTTCGTGGTGATCCGTGCGATAGCGCGACGCCACGAGCCGCGCAAACTCGAGCTCATTCGCTTCGCGTTCGGCAAACGCGACCGAGAACGTCTTGATCGGCTCGTCCACCAGCTGGCTCATCGTCGCCGTGATCGCGGCGGAGTCTATGCCGCCGGACAGAAACATGCCTAACGGGACGTCTGCCATGAGGCGCATGCGCACGGCGTCGCGGAAGCGCTCGTGATACTCCCGCACGAGATCCGCGTCGCTCTGTCCGTTGAGCGCCACGGTGCGGTAGTGCAGGTCCCAGTACGGCTGGATGTCGATGCGCCCGTCACGCCACGTCAGCGTGTGCCCCGCCGGCAAACGCTTGATGCCGGCGAACAGCGTCTCATTCCCGGAGGGAGCATAGTTCGCGAGCGCATCGGGCACCGCTTGGCGGTTCAGGCTGGCGCGTATTTCTCCCGAGGCGAGGATCGCCTTGATCTCGGAGCCGAAGATGAGCGTGCCGTCATCCAAATGCGCGTAGTAGAGCGGTTTCACGCCGAAGCGATCGCGCACGAGAAAGAGCGTTCGTTCGGTGCGATCCCACATGGCGAAGGCGAACATGCCGCGCAGCCGCTTGGGGCTGTCGCTGCCGTGACGCTCGTACAACCGCAGGATCGTCTCCGTGTCGCAGTGCGTGTGATACCTAACGCCGCCCGCGACCAGCTCCGGCATGAGCTGCGGATGATTGTAGATCTCACCGTTGAAGATGAGCTGCAGGCGGCCGTCGTCGCTCGCCATCGGCTGTGCGCCGCGCTCGACGTCGACGATCGCCAAGCGGCGATGCCCGAGACCGATGCCCTGCTCCACGAAGAGCCCTTCGCCGTCGGGGCCACGGTGGAAGATCGAGTCGCGCATGCGCTCGACGACCTCGGCCCGCACAACGCGCGAGGACCTGGGTCCAGTTACAATGCCGCAGATGCCGCACATCGCCTAACGCGTCTCCACAGGAGCGAGCTGCTCCACCACGGACGCCGTGCGCTTCACCGGCGCCAGGCTCACGGTGCTCGTGAGCGTCGTCGTGCCGGGGCTCAAGCGCGCCACGAAGCGGCAGCGCGTGGCGCGTTCGCGTGCTCCGTACACGGGTGATACCCATGCTTCTTCGATCTCGAACTCGCCCTGACCGATCGTCTCCAGCTGGCAGATCGGCTTCCCCGCGCGGGCGAGCTCGACGCGGTTGGTCGCCACGCGCGCAACCTGAATGCCGGCGGCGCACTGAAAGGTCAGGGAAGCCAAGTGTGGTGTTTTGCAGTCGAAGCGATCGCGCAAAACGATCATTTGCTCCTTGGACGAGTCGAACTCCACCGCGCGGCGATAGTGCACAGGCGATGGAAGGTGTTCGAAGCCGCTATGCGATCCCTCAAAGTACGCGGCGCGTCCCCCGTTTTGCGTACGCCAGGCGAGCGTGTTCGCCGAGGCGATGCGGCGCCAGCGAAAAGGTCCGTTCGGTTCGCTGGAGCCTTCGCCGTCGACCGTCGCGGCGTTATGCGCCAGTGAGCTACGGAACGCGTCCCGTTCAGTCGGATTAACGGTGTACGTAAACGTTCCCGGGTCGACGAACACTGGCTCACCCTGCAGTGCCAGTTCGAACGCGAGGGCATCGGCGTGTGCGTGTCCGCAGTTCATCGTGCCGTGCGGCCCGCAGTCGATCACGAAGTGATTCGAGTCTCGCTCCCATCCGTCTCGCATGACATAGACGCCACCTTCTTCGAAGGCACGCGACAGATAGCGCGGGGCGAGCTTTCCGACGGCGGCGAGGCGATCGTCCGCGTCGGGTCCGAGGAGCCAGATCATGTCTGCGCTCGGCGCGTCGGCAACGAAGGCAAAGTCAGGGCGGCCGCAGAGCACGGCGCCGACAGCCAAAGATCCGCGCAGGTCATTGAGCGACCGGGCATCGAGAAAAAAGAGGCGGCCGCCGTCTTCATCGCCGAGCAGAGGGACCGTTCCATCGCCGCGCGTTAGGCACTGCACGTGCTCGAGCAGCGCGTCCAGCTGCGGCGAGATCTCTACGCTCAACGTGCCGCCGTTGGCTTCATCCAGCAACCAGAGGTGCGTGTAGAAGTCAATCGTATAACGGTGATAGTGCACCGCCTGCTCGAAATACACACCGTCGCGCAGTACGTGACGCGAGAGCTGGTCCAGCAGAATGTCGGCTCCACGTTCGCGCCACGCTGCAGCCTGGGTCAGCTCCGGGAAGTACGTTCCCAGATAGAAAAGCCCGAGCGCCTCGCCGGTGAGGTGCGTGTTGGGGCTGAAGTACGTGGAGAGGTAACGCTCCAGATGTCGCCCGTGCAGAACG
Source organism: Gemmatimonadaceae bacterium (assembly GCA_036555845.1). Classification (GTDB taxonomy): domain Bacteria; phylum Gemmatimonadota; class Gemmatimonadetes; order Gemmatimonadales; family Gemmatimonadaceae; genus DASYRX01. The sequence goes on from DATBKN010000170.1 coordinate 10,234, forward strand.
AGGTACTTCGTTAGGCGTGCGAACGTCTCGGCGCCAAGCAGCGACGACTTCCGGAGGAACTCGAGCGCCCATATCCAGGAGATCGCCCGGAAGGCTACCTCGAGCGAGCTCCCCCAGTTCACACCGCGCTTCGGCCGGTTGGCATTCATCCACTGAGTGAGCGCGGCGACCATCCCGCGCGCATAGTGATCGTCACGCATGAGCCACCAGGCTGCACCGAGATCGACAAGCCACTGCTGCCGATTCAGCTCCCAGACGACTTTGTGATCCCCCGCGACGCGTGGATTCAAATAGTCGATCGTGCTCCAGTGCGCGGCCGGCGCGCGCACGCGCGATACGGGATCGAGGTGCCAATCGATAGTCGATCCGAATGCGAGGTCATGGTAACCGAGCAGATCGAAGTGACCACCTAACGCGGCATCAGCGCGCGCGACGACGCGTTTCGCGTATGCAGGATCGATCTCGCGAATGGCTTGTGCGGTCGCCTGGGGCACATCGAACGAAGCGAACAGCCGCGGCTCAGTGCGTGCGGCGAAATGCGCGCGCCACCCTTCGAGGTCGCGCCCGGCGAGCCAGTGCCGCAGCTTGGCGTCGCTGGGCTCCTCGTGGTCCCGAAAGTCCCAGCGCTCGGCGCGCATCGCGATGGCCTGGCCCGCGCGTTCGCGCAGCTCCGCGAACGAGCGACCTCGCAGCTTGCCAAGCTCGCGCAGCATCTCAGGCAACCTTCGGCGCGCGATCGCGGTTGCGCGCTGCGGTCGCGGCGAGCCTCGTATACAGACGCGTCCATTCTTCGCGCACCGCCGGCCACACGTACTTCGTTAGGCACTCGCTGCGACCCGCGTCCGCCAGGCGCAGCGCCAGTTCCGGATCACGCACGATGCGTAACGCTGCGCCCGCCAGCGCCGCATCGTCGTCCTTCGCGACCATGAGGGCCGTGCGCTGGTCGCTGACGATGTACGGAATTCCACCAGCGTCCGTCGTCACGATCGGCAGTCCTGCCGCATACGCCTCGATGATCGAATTCGGCATGTTGTCGATGCTCGGCGCGTTCAGATACACGTCGGCTGCATCGTACAATTCCGCCATGTCACTCGGCGGCACTGGGCCGCGCCACTCCACGTTGCGCAGCCCAAGCTGCGTGGCAAGCGCGTGCAGCATTCCGCGCTGCGGTCCGTCACCGGCAACGATCAAGCGCGCTTCGGGGATCTCGCGCTGCACGCGTGCGAAAGCGCGCAGAACACAGGCGACGTTGTAGTGCTCTTCGAAATTTCGATTGCTCAGGAAATTGGGCGCTACGCGCGCGCGGCGGCGATATCTGATCGCATCCGTCTCCACGAAGTTGAAGATCGATTGCGCCGTTAGGCCGAACTGCGCGAAGACGTCTACCAAGTAGCCCGAAGGAACGACGATCGCGTGTGCCTTGCGCATGCGCGTCACGGCGCTGGGCCAGCGCGTCAGGTGATCGGCCGCCTGCCCGCTTCTGTAATTGAGCACGACTGCCTTACCGTACGAGCGCGCGATCGCCATCGCCGGGAACGGCGCCAGCATGAAGGACCAGTACGACGCCGAGAAACAGTGCACGACGTCATAGCGGCCTAACGAGCGCACGAGGGACCAGCCGTAAGCGATAGAGGTGGCCACCGTACGCACATACTTGACCCGCTGCAGCGCGCGCAGCGGCCCTGGAAGTCGTGGATTTACGGGAAGAAACGCCACGTCGAGCTCCGGGACTTCTCGCAGCTTGCGCAGCAGCCGCTGCAGCTGTACCGCCTGGCCGCCGAGGATGTCGAGCGACGGTCCAACGAGACAGACGCGGATGCGGTCCCGAGATGAGGGCGTGGGCGCGCTCACGGTCATCGCCAGCTCACCGGCGCCAGACATCCCAATCTCCACGAAGACCGTTCCACGTCGCGCGCACGACCGCGAGCTGCATGGCGAGCCCCAGCACGACCGCGGCGCGCGCTCTGCGGCTCGCCACCCAGATCAGTAGGAGAACACCTAACGCGAATGCCAAGAGCAGCGGTGCTCCGAACGCAAGGTTGGGACGCTTGCCGAGCGCCGCCGCTCCTGCGCCGGCCGCCGTCACGAGCATTACGAGCACGAGATAAGGAGTGAGCAGTCGCAGCAGCTTGTGACTGACGAACTGGAGCCAGATCGGGTTGCGAAGCGGAACCAGCACGGCGGGTAGCCATATGCATACCTGCAGCACGCCGGTCAGCGTGCGCACCTTGCGCTGATATTCTTGCGACGCCTCGAAGCGTCTCTCGTCGATCGCTTGCGCCTCTCGCGAAAAGCCCACGCGATATCCGCGTAAGACAAGCTCCATCGGAATGTACAAGTCGTCGCAGAGCACGCCCGCGGGCAGCGGACGCCAATCCGCACGGCGCATGGCGTAGATCGCTCCCGTAACACCCACGGTGGAGTGGATGCGCGCTTCCTCACCACGCAACCAGCGCTCGAAGCGCCAGTACCATTCAGTGAGCGAGCCCGCTCGTTTGGCGCTCGGTTCCGTGCGCAGTCGCAGCGCACCCGACACAGCGCCGAGGCGCCCGTCCTCGAGCGCCGCCACGAGCAGAGCGATCGCGTTAGGCGCGAAACGCTGCGCCGTGTCGCTGAAAACGAGGATGTCGCCTGACGCGGAGCGCACAGCGGCGTTGAGGGCGCACGCCTTCCCACCCGGGTCATCGCCGCGGACCACTCGCGCGTTCCCGCCCAGGTCGTCCAGCGAAAACGAAGCGCTATCGGGCCCGGCAGCGTCCCGGGCGACGACAACCTCGACCCCCCCGGTGTAATGTGCGGACAGGGCGTCACGCGCCCGTTCGCGGATCATACTGGCGTCATCGCGTGACGCGACGATTACAGAAACGCGCCGGTCCCCGGTCGCCGCGAGGCTTCGCACGGATCGCCCAAAAAGCAGAGCGAGCAGCCAAATAACGGCCGGATAGCCGAGCCAGATCAGCAGCAGGGCGACCAGGCTAACGCTCGCTATATTCGTCAGTTGCGACGGCACCTCTGGGGCGTGTGTAGGGGGATAGCGACGGGCGGGTCGAGCAGACGTTTGGTCCACTGGCCCCGAGCAAGAGCGGGGCCGAATGTCAGACTCGGCGCCTCCCGAGTTTCAGCACAAGATACTGGCGGTTGGGTCTCCCTGACGCGGATGCGCAACACAAAGTGCGGGGAGGCGGGTGTGAAAGGACCGAAGGGGGTTTTGCAAGCGGCGGTCTCCGCGGCCGCATTGCCGGGGACGAACGGAACGGCAGTTGCGCAGAGGCGTGCGCTCTCAATTTCCAGCAACTTCGGAAAGACATGCCAGAACAGAATCTGACCGCTCTCGTTACCGGCGGTGCAGGCTTCATCGGATCGCACATCGCGCAGCGGCTGATAGCGCAGGGACACCGCGTCCGCATCGTCGATAATCTGTCGACTGGCTTTCGAGAAAACGTAGACGCGATCGGAGGGGGAGTCGAATTCCTGGAGGGGGACCTGCGCGACGTCGCAGTCTGCGAAGCCGCGATGCGAGGCGTCCAGATTGTCTTCCACGTCGCCGCTCTGCCGAGCGTCCCCAGATCGCTCCGCGATCCAATTGGGTCGCACGAGTGCAATGTGACTGCGACGCTCAACGTCCTGGAGGCAGCGCGCCGAGCGCGTGTGCGTCGCGTCGTCTATTCCAGCTCCAGCAGCGTGTACGGCGACACGAGTGTGCTGCCGAAGACAGAACCGGTGGAACTGCTTCCAAAATCGCCGTACGCGGCGGCCAAGCTCGCCGGCGAGTTGTATGTCCTGGCGTACGCGCGAGCGGGGCTGATCGAAGGCATCTCGCTCCGCTACTTCAACGTCTTCGGCCCGCGGCAGGACCCTAACGGGCCATACGCTGCCGTCATTCCGCTTTTCATGCGATCGGCGCTGACGGGTGCGCAGGTTCCGCTGTTCGGAGACGGCTCCCAGACGCGCGACTTCACGTACATCGACAACGTCGTCGAAGCGAACCTGCTTGCGGCCGCGCTGCCTGGCGAGCGTGTCAGTGGTTGGGCTGTCAATTGCGGCGCCGGTAGTCGTATATCGCTACTCGAGCTCATTCAGCAGATCGAGGGAATCACGGGCCGGCACGTTTCAATCGAGAAGCGTCCCCCGCGTGAAGGCGATGTGCGCGATTCGCAGGCGGGACTCGACCGCGCGAAATCGGTGCTCGGCTACTCGCCGCACGTCTCGCTCGAGGAAGGACTCCGGCGGACCTGGTCGTGGATGCAGATGACGAGCGGTGAGCGCGACAGCACACCGGTCTTCTCCGATTCTCGCTAGTAATCGCCGGTTGGTTCGCGCGATCGAACGCGTGCTTCCTGGCACGCTCGGCGAGCGTGTCCTCGCGCTTTTGCGGCATGAAGGGACCGCAGGGACCGCGGCCAAGGGTTCCATCGCGGCCTTCATCGTTGCGGCCGTCGGCGTGCTCATTTCGTTCGTCGTCCAGACGTCTCTTGCACGCGCGTTAGGCGATACGGAATTCGGCACGTACGCTGTCGTGCTTGGCTGGATGAATGTCGTCCTTCTCATCACGAAGCTCGAGCAGGACATCGTCACCACGCGTTTCGTGGGTGCTTATGCGGCAACTGGCGATTGGTCGCACCTGCATGGCTTGCTCCGACACGTGCCGCGTAACCTGTTCGTGCGCACCGTTGCCGTGGGCACGATCGCGGCGATCGGATTGCTCGCCATACGTGGAAGAGGCTACGACCATTTCGTCTCGGTTGGGTTGCTGGCGATTCCACTCTTCATCGTCACAGCCCAGGTGGTTGTCCGGAGCGCAGCCCTGCAGGGCTTCAAGCACGTGCTCGGTTCGCAAATGCCTAACGTGGTACTGCGACCCGCGCTCTTTCTCTTCGGTGTCTGGCTTCTTATCGGCTTGGGCGGGCGGCTCACGTCGAGCATGGCCATTGCGTTCAACGCGATAGCATCTGCAATCGCGCTGATCGCGGCCCAGCGGTACTTGCGTCGCTCCACGCCGCTCGAAGCCACTCAAGCGCCTCCAGTGAATGCGATGCGCGAATGGCTGCGCGTCGGTTACGGGTTGGTCTTCATCAGCCTCGCGCAGCTAACTGTCTCGCAGCACACGGACATCCTCCTCGTTGCGGCACTGCTCGATCGCACGAATGCCGCGCACTACACGGCCGCGAGCCAGCTCGCTCAGCTCGTCGGGTTTGCGTCGACGGCAGTCATGTTCATCGTCGCGCCGCTCATCGCCGAGCTGTATGCGGTACGCAAGCTCGACACGCTGCGCAGCTTCACACGCGCCACGGTGTCCGTGTGCATGGCCGTTTCGTTTACGCTGCTGGTGGGGATCGCCGCTTTTGGGCGCCCTTTGTTAGGCATATTCGGTGGCGCGTTTCGAGTGGCTTACCCGGCGATGCTTCTGCTCGTTGTCAGCCACTTCGTGACAGCGAGCATTGGCGCGCTCTCTGGATGGCTCATGACGATGACAGGTCACGAGCGACCGGCGGCGTGGATGATCGGCGGGACTGCGGTCCTCAACATCGCGCTGTCGATTCCGCTCACTGCGACGTACGGCATCGTCGGCACGGCAAGCGCGACTCTGATCACCACGGTCATCAGATCGCTGACCCTCGGCTTCTACTTGCGGCGCCGACTAGGCCTGTTGGTTCTACCCGGATCGTTCCGCGGCCAGGCCGCCTAACTCAGGAGTAGCGTTAGGTCCCGAGCCCCCCACATTCCTTTGGAATTCCGATGGGCCGGCCCTTGTTGTCAGGGAGCGGCATGTCGCTCCGCAGCACGCGATAAACACGAAATGTCTCATTGCCGTATTCGACGGCAAAGCGGTCCGGATAAAGCGCGGGCAGAGCATTCACAAGGGCGGAACGGCAGGACCGCGCCTCTGCGCTTTGCCAGACGATGTGTGTGATCTGGTTCTCGTAAATCGCGGATAGCAGAAACGGCGGAGGCCGTACAATCGCGCCCATTGCGGGCACTCGCGTTTTCAGTGTGAGCACGCGCGGATTGTAGAACATGACGCGCATTGGTGCGTGAACTTGTCGCGCGCGCAGCCACTCGAATAGCGACGCGGCGTCGGGAAGGTGATCGAGCGATCGAGGACGCGGCGTTTTGGACTCGTGCCAGACGCTTCCTATGAAGACGAGTGACAACGCCAACGCCGCCGGCAATGCGGCGCGAACATCCCGTCGCAAGAACAGCCGTGCTGCTATGCGGCACGCGAGTACGACGCCGATGACCATGCCGCAGGCGATTACTGGATACAGCGGCCACAAGTAGCGTCCGTCGTTCACGGGCGCGGCAAAAAGCATCGCGGTGTACATAACGACAGTTGCAGTGAGCATCGTGCGGCGGTAGCGCCAGAGCAGCGCTGCGCTGCCTCCCAGCGCGGCCACGCTCGCGATCGCGTGATAGGCGTCGTTCAAACGCCCCGAAACGAATGGATAGAGCTCCGCGTCGAATACGGCTGGCTGGTATACCCGCACCAAGCTGCGTATCCGGTTGCCGATCTCGGGGAGGTGCGGCAGGAGCTGCCCCCGGAAAGGCAGGTCGAACAAACCCGACGCGAGAACAACGGCACCGGTAATGCCCCAGATGGCGACCGGAATGAGCGCGCGGCCGCGATGTTGGCGCCATGTGGCGATCGCATACAGCGCCAACGCGGGTATCAGGACAGCGCCTGGGATGCGATACGCCATCGCGCCGAAGCCTAACGATGTGATGATCGCGATCCGTTTCCATGTCCAGGTCGCTGTCGTGTCGATTGCCAGGATCGCGGCCCAGAGGAGCGCGCCGAATCCCACATCCGACATCGGCACTAGCGTTCCAAACCGCCCTTCAATTGCGATGGCGGTAAGCCCCGCCGCCAATGCCGCCTGCCAGGGCGCGACCATCAACTCCAGGCGCCGATATGCGAACAGCGCGAACAACAGCAAGCTGACCAGCATCAGCACTTGGTTCCACGGCGAATTCACTCCCGCGAGCGCGACGATCGGCACAAGCGTCAGGGGGAGGCCCGGCGGGTACGCGCGCGGCCCGATCATCGGTGCGGCGGGATGATAGATATACCCGATGTCGGTGTACGATCTTCCCTCGACAAGCGCCCTGGCGTGAGCCAGATACTGCGCGTGGTCGCCGTATCCGCCGGGTGCACCCCAGTTCCAGTGCCATCCTGCCAGTATGGCGAAGGGGAGCAATGCAACAGCGAGTAGCCACACGCGCCGTGCTCGGAAGCCAAGACTCGGCGAGGTGGTGGAAGCCGAGCTCGGCGTGGATTGTGTCAGCGGCACTCGTTCACCGTCATACCGCGGGGGAAAGAACCTGTCGGCGCATCCTCTTGGCAAGCGACATACCAAATTGAGCACGCGCACGCATGTGTACCACCGAGTACTCAGCTTGACGAGAATAGGTGCCGCGCTCGCTGTCATATTCTCGTTGACGCTGCGGCACGGCGAGATGCCGAGCATCCGAGGTTTCGGCTGGTGCGTCGGATGCGGTGTGTTCGGCACGCTCGATGTGATCCTGAATGTCGCGCTCTTCATACCGCTGGGGGCTGCGATCGCTTGGCGAAAACCGGCGCTTCGCTGGGTTGCCCGAGCTGCGGCCGTTTCGCTGGCTGTCTCACTCGCGATCGAGATGTGCCAACTGTTCCTGGTTCGCGGGCGCGACCCGACGCTTTCCGACATCGTCGGCAACACGTTAGGTGGAACCGTTGGCGCGTGCCTGGTGACATTCGGCCCGCGCATTACGCGGGCCAGTCGTGCAACGTGGCGCGGGCTGACGTGGTCCTCCGCGCTGCTCAGTGCCGGTGCGCTCGTTTTGGGAGCGTGGGCAGTTGGTTTGACCGTGCCGCTTGACAGGTACTACACGCAGTGGGAGCCGCAGCGGCCGAGCTATGCGCCATTTCGCGGCCACCTGGTAACGCTCTCTATCAACGGCCTAACGCTAACGCCCGGCGCCGAAATTCACCCGAGGCGCCTTCCAGCATCCTTCTTCGATGGCCGTATCGCAATGGAGGCAACCATCGAGCCCGGTTCCCCTCCGAGTGGCATAGCGCTCATCGCGCGCATCTCGCTCGTGCCGGACGAGTTGCTCATGCTCGGTCAGCAGCGCGAAGCACTGGTAGGTCGCTACCGCGCGAATGCGTACCGCGTTGGTCTGCGTTCGCCGATCTACGCTCTCGAACGCATTCCTCGGTCAGAAGGCATGGTCGCGGCGCGCATGCGCATCGACGCCGAGCGAGGAGAGGTGGAGCTGCGCGCGGCGACCAGCTCGAGTGTTCACGTCGCGCTGTACCGCGTCACGACGGCGCGGTTTTGGGCTGCGCTGCTTCCGCTCGAGCTTGCGTTCGATCGCTGGGCGTTGATTGGGGACGTGTTGTGGCTTGGAATGCTGTTCGGACCTGTCGCGTACGCCGGCGCCCGATCGAGCACAGGGTGGATGGGGATCGTGCCCGCCACCGCGCTTGGTTTCTTTGCGCTGGTCACTCAGCCTTCGCTCCGCTGGTGGCCATTCGTCGGCGGCGTCGTGTTGGCAGTCGTGTTGAGTTATTTGTTAGGCGTTCGCGGTCGCCTTGGCGCGGAAAAACCCCCAGCCCACGGCTCGCGGACCCTCGAACAGAACGTGCTCCCGCTCGACGCTGCTGAGGAAGCCTAACGCGGGATACGCGCCCGGATTGCGCGGCTGCACGTCGATGATCTCGATTTCATGCGTCGCAGCGAAACGCTCGCGAAACAGCGCGTACGGATCTGCAGCGCGCAAAGGGTGAAACTCCAGCAGTATGTCGCACATCGTCAGCGCCGGCACGGCGCGCGGATCGAGCAGCGTCACTTCGGCGCCTTCGCAGTCGGAAATGATCAGGGGCCGCCCAGTGAGATGCAACGCCGTGAGGTCCGCCGCGGTGCACAGTCCGCGCGTGATGACGCGGTCCGCGACAGCGTTTGCAGCGGCCAGCGCCGCCAGCTGGCCGGCGCTGCTGGGATCAGCCTCAAACGCATACACTGTGGCTTGCGGCACGCGGATCGCCAATCCAACCGCGTAGTAACCCTCGGCGGCGCCGATGTTGACGATCGTGCTGTAGCCGCGCGCGATGAGCGATTCGACGAGTGGGTGCAGTTCCTGTTCGTAGCTGCCGAGTATCTTTGGAAAGAGGGCACTCCCGGCCGATGTCAACGCGGGGTATGTGAGGCCAGCGAAGGGACCGTTGAGGACGCGCACGCCAAGTCGAGCTCCGACGGCCGCGCTGATCCGCTGCACACCTCGATCATGTCGATAGATCTCGCGTTCTTCACTCGCTAGGCGTAGCAGCTTTTCGCCGGAGCGCGTGCTCATCGCCCAGTGGATCAGTTTCTTGAGGCAGGAGATCGCCGCGTCGCGCAGTGACCGCATTACCGAGCGCACCCCGGCCGCACGCGGATGATCGCCCCGTCTTTGACTGGCACGACATCACCGGATTTCTCCGCTGCTTGTGCTCGTGCCGTGGAATCTCCGCTCATAGGCGAATCGAACAAGACAAGGAAGGTTGGCCTGCGAGCGGCACTGGCGCAGATGGCCTGCACTTGATCGGCGTGTTTGGCGTTAGGCAACAGCGAGTTGGGGTCCAGCGCTCGCGGCAGCCCGGCGGCATTATATGTCGTTTGCACTCTCAGAAAGTAAGGATCGTTGGAATAGATTTGCGCCGTGGCCGGCAACCGCCGCGCCGCTCTCACCACTTCCTCGCCCTCACGATCGATTCGCCGTAGCGCTAAGCCGTAGCGATTCGCTTCTCGTTGCCATGGGAAAAAACGCAGTACGTTCGCGCTGACCACGAGCCCCAGAATCGCGACCGCGGCGAGCCTAACGAGCCCACCATGACGCGTTTGCCGAGCCAGCCATGCGACGCCCAGAATGATCGTCACCACAAACAGCGGCGAAAGCATTCGTGGCTCGAATGTAGTTTGTGCGTCGAGAAGTGACATCGCGAGAACGAGAACGCCGGCGTACGTCACCGCGTACAGCAGCAGGATCATCACGAGTCGACGGCCCGTCGGCCCCCTATCACCCGACGCAGCACGTCGTACCCGTGACGTCAACAGGATGGCTCCGAGGAGAGCGAGCACGACGAGCCAGGCCTCGCTGAGGTGCGTCGCATCATCGAGCGGCGTGAGCCACTTGCCAACCACTGCGGCACCGAGGCGCAGGTCTGCCAGACCGATCGGATGCCACAGCAGGTGACGATTGCCTACGGCGGCGGTGCTCGTTCGCGCGCCAAAGGCAAACACACCAATCAGGGGCAAGCTGGCGAACAGCGACACCGTCGCCGCGGTGCGTATGCGTTTCCAGGCGGATCGCGGCCACCAGCAGAGTACCGTCAGCGTGAGGAGACCGATATTCGCCACGCCGACGTAGCGAGTTACAGACGCCGCCGCGGCCGCCGTCGCTGCGAGAGCGAGCCACCTAACGGAGCGGCGCTCCATTGCCTCGCTGAGCGCGACGATCCCGGCCAGTGTACACGTTAGGTATAGCGGCTCGCTCCAGGCCATGCTGTGAATGACGACAATGTCGTGAGCGAGGCCGCAGGTGATCGCGCCGACAGACGCCGCCCATGGCGGGTCACGGGCTATGCGTCGAACGATCACTGCCACCAGCCAGACGGTCACTGCGAACAGCACGATGTTCGCATAACGCGCGGTGGACTCTGACGACCATCCAAGTTCACCGCCGGCAGCCAAGAGCAGCGGATAGAGCGGCGGATAATGGGTCAGCGCGATGGGAGTACCGTCCCAGCCAACCGTAATGAGGCCCCGGCCAGATACTACACTCTCGGCGGCCGCGAGGTACTGCAGCGAGTCTGGAGAAAGGCCGACGCCGCGCGACGTGGCCCGCAAGACGACGATCGCGCTCATGACGCACGTGAGCGCCACCAGCAATTGAGCCAACCGACTCATAGTCCCAGACTGCTTCAGAACGTGAAGTTTGCAAAGGCTGCCACCAGTGTCGCAACCGCATGCTTCTAGTTAGGCGTGCGAAGTGGGAGCTGCTCCGTCGACCTTGCCTGCAAGGGCGTGCACTCGTAAGGTTTCCGGCGTGTCGACGGTGCTCGGGGTCTTCGATTCCACCTACAGCATCCTACGCGTCGCGTTTTTGGTTCTCGCGATCGTCTTCGGCATTCTCTGTATCGCCGATTGGCTCGTGCGCACGCGACGCGTGAACCCGATGGGCTCGCTCGGCCGCTTCGCCCGTCGATCTATCGAGCCGATCCTCGCGCCTATCGAGCGTCGTGTCGTACGCGCCGGCGCGCTGCCGACGAACGCACCGATTTACGCGCTGGTCGCGATCGTGCTCGCGGGCATCGTCGTACTCAGTCTCTTTGGTTTCTTGCGAGCCCAGCTATACGCGCTGTCACTTTCGGCAGGAGCCGGCGGCCGTGGCATCGTGGTGCTACTGATACGCTGGACGATCGGTCTGCTTCAGATCGCTTTGATCGTCCGCGTCGTCTCGTCGTGGGTACGGATTTCGCCGTACGCGCGCTGGGTGCGCTGGGCCTTCGTGCTTACGGAGTGGCTGCTAGCGCCCCTTCGCCGGATCATTCCACCGCTGGGTATGATCGACATCACGCCAATTGTCGCCTTCTTCGTCATTCAATTGCTGGGCGGCGCGCTCGTGCGAATCATATGAGCGCGCTCGCGCTGACGCGTCGCGATCACGGCGTGCGTTTCTCCGTGCACGTGCAGCCGCGCGCTGCGCGTACCGAAGTGCGCGGCGTGCATAACGGTGCGCTGCGCGTGCGTCTCCAGGCACCTCCCGTAGACGGAGCGGCGAATGCGGCGCTTGTCGAGCTGTTGGCCGCCTCGTTAGGCGTTTCTCGCCGTTCGGTGCGTGTCGTCTCCGGCGAAAGCGCGCGTCTCAAAATCGTGGACGTCGAAGGCGTCGATCCTGCCGCCATCGAGCGCCTGACGAGCGTACACCCGTGATACTCGTCGTCGGTCGCGACAGCGCCCTGCTCGAGGGCATCTCGCAAGCGCTCGCCACGCTCGGCCACCCGATCAAGGTTGCCTCCTCGCTCGAAGAGGCGCGCGATGTATCCCCTAGCGCTGGGTTCGATGTTGCGGTCGTGCAGCGAGCGCTGCTCGAAGGCGCGGCACCCGTGCCACTACGGCCAGGCGGCGTGCTCGTCCTCTTTCGGGCGCAAGGAGAGTACTGTTCCAGAGCGACACTCTCCCCATCACTCGCTCGGCTACTACTCGCCGAAGTCGAAGTGCCGCTCGAGCGACAGCGTCTTGTCGCTCTGATTCGGGTGACGCTTGCCCGCATGCGCACGGCTGACCGCCATGACGAGCCGCCACGCGGCGAGCGGGACGCGCCGACCGACGCATAAGGACGGCCCTGGCGCGGCTTGTGCGTCCTGTTGAGCCTCGCTAACATGCTTTTTGAGAATCAGGCTTCGTGGCGATTTAAGGCAACTTGCGGCCACGTTAAACAATCCGCTAAAGCGCTGGCCTGGGGCGCTTTAGCTACCTGGCCTTTTTTGTATCCGCGTGTCAGAACCCAGCGAACGACATCCCCGTTCCCCTGCCAGCGCTGATGTCGCTGCGTCGCCCTATCTCAGGGCGCTGCAGCAGCGCGTCCTCGTTTACGATGGCGCGATGGGAACGACGATTCAGCGACATGCCTTAACGAGCGACGATTTCGGCGGCAAATCGCTCGAAGGCTGCAACGATAATCTCGTACTCACGCGCCCCGACGTCATCCGAGGAATTCACGAGTCGTTCCTCGCTGTCGGCTGCGATGTCGTCGAGACGTGCACGTTCCAATCGACGCCGCGTCGATTGGCGGAATGGGGGCTGTTCGACAAGGTCCGCGACATCAACTACAACGCGGCGCGACTAGCGCGCGAAGCGTGCGACAAGTACTCGACTCCTGAGCAGCCGCGTTTCGTCGCCGGTTCGATCGGTCCGACGGGTATGCTTCCGTCGAGCGCCGACCCGACGCTTTCTGACATCTCATTCGCTGACCTGAGCGAGAACTTCTACCAGCAAGCGCGCGCGCTCGTCGAAGGCGGCGTCGACGTTCTGCTCGTCGAGACATCGCAGGACATCCTCGAAGTGAAAGCGGCGATCGCAGGCTTCGAGCGCCTGTTTGCCGAGTTGGGTCACCGAATACCGGTGCAGGCGCAAGTGACGCTGGACACCAGCGGACGCATGCTGCTGGGCACCGACGTCGCCAGCGCGATGACCACGATCGAGTCGTTAGGTGTCGACGTCGTCGGGCTCAATTGTTCGACGGGTCCGGAGCACATGCGCGACCCGGTGCGCTATCTCTCGCAACACGCCACACTCCCGCTCTCGGTCATCCCTAACGCCGGTCTACCGATCAACACCGGCGTGGGCGAAGCAGTCTATCCATTGGAACCCGAGCCTATGGCTCGGGCCCTGGCCGAATTCGTGCGCGACTTCGGCGTGCGCATCGTCGGCGGCTGCTGCGGTACGACGCCCGAGCATTTGAGTGCGATCGTTGCTCGCGTTCGGGCGGAGCCGGCTGCGCACAAGCCGGCCCGCGCCAACGGCGCGGCAACGAACGACCGGATCCCGCGCGTCTCCTCGGCGATGCGCGCGATCACACTGCATCAGGATCCGCCGCCCCTGCTCGTTGGCGAGCGCGTCAACTCACAGGGCTCGCGCAAGGTGAAGCGGCTGCTGCTCGCCGACGACTACGAAGGCATCCTCGAAGTGGCGCGCGAACAAGCCGAATCCGGAGCTCACGTCCTTGACGTATGCGTCGCTCTCACAGAACGCGCCGACGAAGCCGAGCAGATGGCGAAGATCGTCAAGATGCTTTCCATGTCCGTCG
>DATBKN010000171.1:0-6155 GCA_036555845.1 Gemmatimonadaceae bacterium
GCTCACGGCATTCGGTGACACTGTCAGTCCGCTTACCGATAGTGCGGCGACATCGATGATCGCACTTCCCGACTTTCCCTCGGCTGTGGCGGTGATGCGTGCCTTGCCAATCGACACGGCGGTGATCACGCCATCGGCCATCACCGAAACAACGCTCGGTTGATCGCTCACCCACGTCACCGCTCTTCCACTCAGCACTTCCCCATCGGCGTCGATGAGTCGCGCGAAGAGGGTGGCACTTCGCCCTATCGACAGCGTCGCGGAACCCGGGATGACACTGACGGCCGCGACCGGAACTAACGCCACCGTGATCTGCGAGGATCCGCTCCTCCCTTCGCTTATGGCGGTGATAGTCGCTGTACCCGGCGCGAGCCCGATGACCTGACCGGTTGACGACACGCTCGCGACCGCCGGAGCGTTTGAGGCCCAGATGATTCTTCGGCCGCTGAGCGGACGTCCGAGCGAGTCGGCGGTTGTTGCCGACAGCTGCAACGATCGACCAACGAAGATGTTGGCTATTGTCGGTGTCACCGACACGGTGGCGACGGGGGCCGACTCGACTGTCACGCCGGCCGATCCGCTCACGCCGTCGACGGTAGCGGTGATCGTTGCGCGTCCTGCGGAAACGCCGGTCACGATACCTGTGGACGAAACGGTCGCCAACGCATCGTTGCTCGACGTCCACTGGACGGGACGACCTGTCACCACATCGCCACTCGCGTCCACAGGCTCTGCGTGCAGCGTAACGAACTCACCTTCCCGGATCGTGGATGTCGGGGGTGTTACACGCACGAGCGCAGTGGGACGAGGACGAACCGTCACCGACACGATCGTCGACTTCCCGCGGCTGCTCGCAGAGATACGCGCTGTGCCAGGGGTGATCCCAGTGACCATCCCGAGCTGCGAAACCGTGGCGACGGCGACATTGTCCGTCGACCAGAAAACCCGAGCGCCCCTCACTGTCGCACCCTCGCCGTCGATGACACGAGCGGTGATCGTCCGGGTCTCGCCGATGATAATCGAAAGCGCAGCGGGGTCTGCTTGGATACGGACGCTCGAGGAGTCCGGGGCCAGCGGATCCTCGCAGGAAACGATCAACAGGAAGAAATAGGAGACGGCAGCGATTAGCCGCTGGCGTGTCGCGCCGCGAGTCAGCGCACGGACGATCGGCAGCTCGCGCCACTCAGCCATTCGGCTGGCTTCCATAGGCTACAGTGCGCGGCTCACTCACCGGACCTGACAAGTTTCTGATCAAATGGCGTGCATCGCACCGACGGGGTTTCGGCTCGTGCGCACGCCGGGCGCGAGTACATGCGGGCGGGCTTTGTTCGTGTGTGATTCCGAATGTACGGCTCGCCCTCCAATTGGTAAGAAGTCACCGTTTGTTCGGGCTTTGCGTCACAGGCGCGACAGAAGTCTGTAAAACGCTCCGGCTCGCCAGCGTTCGGTGCGCGCAATGGCGCGCGCTCGTTAGGCAATGCTCAGAACGATCTTGCCGAACTGCGCGCCGCTCTCGAGGCGCTGCAATGCATCGCGTCCCTGCTCCAGCGGATACACCTTGTCGACAACGGCCTTTAAACGGCCACTGCTGAACGCGGCCGTGATCGCCTCGAACTCGGCGTCGTTTCCCATCGTCGAGCCGAGAATCGTCCACTGATTCCAGAACAGCCGCCGGACATCGGTCGTGAGATTGGGCCCGCTCGTTCCACCGCATGTCACCAGCCGTCCGCGCTTGCCTAACGCGATGAGCGACTGCGCCCACGTCTTCTCCCCAACCGAATCGAAGACGACGTCGACGCCGCGCTTCCCCGTGCGCGTGCGCATCTCCTTTCCCACTTCGACGAGGTCGTGGCGCAACGTGTCGTCGGCACCGAGCTCCCGCGCGCGCGCCAGCTTCTCGTCGCTGCTCGATGTCACCGTGACGTGCGCCCCAACGAGCTTGCAGATCATCAGCGCGGCAAGCGCGACGCCTCCACCAACTCCCCAGATCAGCACGCGATCCTCGGCACGCACGCGGGCGCGCGTGATCATCGCGCGCCAGGCAGTCAGCGTGACGAGCGGATAGGCCGCTGCCGAGTCCCAGGCTGCGTCCCTGGGAATCGTCCGCACGTTAGGCTCCGGCACGACGACGTATTCCGCGAACGTCCCCGGCAAGTGCTCGCCGAGTATGCCGAAGCGGACGCACAACGATTGCTCCCCGGCGAGGCAGTACTCGCACGTGCGATCGCTGATGCCGCCGTTGATGAAGACTTTGTCCCCGGGCCGCACGCTCGTCACAGCGTCGCCCACCGCGTCGATCACTCCGGCACCGTCCGCACCGAGTATCCACGGTGGTTTGATCGCGATCCCCGGCAGCCCGCCTATGGTCCAAAGATCCAAACGGTTCAGCGCGCCGGCATGTACGCGCACGCGAACGTCGCTCGGGCGAGTAATTTCTGGCGCCTCGACGTCGTCGCGGAACTCGACCTGCTCGAGGCCGCCGTGGGCGCTGATCGTCAGCGCTCGCACGGGATTCTGCGCGGCTTATATTGGGCGGACGAGGGGCCAACGGGCCCGCATCCAATGCTCCAAGTCAAAGTTCCCCCACTCGGCGAATCCATCGTACAAGCGACAATCTCGCGCTGGCTCAAGCGCGAGGGTGACGCTGTGCAAGCTGGCGATACACTAGTTGAGCTAGAGACGGACAAGGTAACCGTCGAGGTTCCGGCGCTCAAAGCAGGCGTACTCGTTAAGCGCGCCAAGCAGGAAGGCGACATCGTCGGCGTCGACGAAGTGATCGGAGAGATTGACGAGACAGCCGTGCCGGCTGTTGCCGCCGCTGCGAATAGCGAGAGCGCTGAAGCCGCAGCAGTGCCGCCACGCGAAGAACAGCCAGAACGCGAAGCCGTACCCGAGCGAGAGGCCGCGCCTGTGGCCGAAGTTCGTGCGGCACCCTCTGCTCAGCGCGAAGCGGCCGCACAAGGCGTGGACCTCGCGACCGTGAGTGGCACTGGTCGCGGCGGCGTAGTGAGCAAGAGCGATGTTATCGACGCGGTGGCGGCGCGCGGCACGAGCGAAGCACCGAGGGCCGCTCCTTCGGCTCCGGCAAGTTCGCGACCGGCTGCGCCGGCACTTTCCGGAAACGGCGCGCGCGAAACGCGCGAGGCGATGACGACGCGGCGCAAGCGCATCGCGGAGCATTTGCTGGAGGCACAGCACGCCACGGCGCACCTAACGACGTTCAACGAGATCGATATGTCGGCCGTGGAGGCGCTGCGCGGCCGCGTCAAGGAAAAAATCGAGAAGGAATACGGCGTGCGCTTGTCGTTCATGCCCTTCTTCGTGAAGGCGTGCTGCCAGGCGCTCAAGCAATTCCCCGTTGTCAACGCGCAGATCGACGGCGAATCGATCGTTTACAGGCACTACGTGCACATGGGGATCGCCGTCGCGTCCGACGCCGGCCTGGTCGTGCCTAACGTGAAGGATGCGGACCGCAAGGGAATGCTCCAGATCGCCCAAGAGATCGTCGACATCGCCAAACGCGCGCGCGACGGCAAACTCACGATGGACGATCTCACCGGCGGCACGTTCACGATCACCAATGGCGGCGTGTTCGGATCGCTCATCTCGACGCCGATCATCAATTATCCGCAGGTCGGGATTCTTGGCCTGCACAAGATTCAGGAACGCCCCGTGGTCGTGAACGGCGAGATCGTCGTGCGACCGATGATGTATGTGGCGCTCTCGTACGACCATCGCATCATCGATGGCCAGCAGGCCGTACTCTTCCTCGTTAGGGTGAAGGAGCTGCTCGAGGATCCGGCCTTGCTCGCGGTGGACTGAACAGCTCGCGATACGCCAGCGGCGTGGTGCCAATGGCGCGCTTGAACGCGCGCGTGAAGTGGCTGTGATCGGCGAAACCGGCTTCGAGTCCAACCAAACCGATTGAAGTTTCCTCGCGCACGAGGCGCTCGGCCGCGTGCTCCAGTCTCAGCCGCCTCACGAGTGACGAGAGCGTCTCGCCAGTGTGCCGTCTAAAGGCGCGCGAGAGATACGCTGGATGAACACCGGTCATCTGCGACAGATGCGCCAGGGAGAAACTTTCGCGGAAATGGGCAGATACATACTCGCGCGTCTGCCTGAGCCAGCGTGAGCGATTCTCGCCCGGCGAAGCGTTAGGCTGCGGCGACACGACGGCCAGCGTCTCGAGCGCGCGCTCATCCAGCGCAAGCGAGGCGTGTCCGTTCCCCGCACGGAATTCGCCGTATAGACGCGCTGCGCGCCAGGTCCCGGCGCCGCGCGAGAGAATTTTCGCGTCCGTCGGAATGCGCACGTCGCAGTCGGCAAAGCGCGACGTCCACTCGTTGCCGAATTGTACGGTGAACGCGCGCGAGCGTCGCGCGAGGAACTTGTGTGCGTGTGATGCGCCTTCAGGGATGAAGAGCAGGGTCCCCGCCGCGCAGAGATCGCGCTTGCGATCCGATTGTTCTTCGAAGGCGCCTTCGAGAACGAGGACGCAGAGCGCCGTTTCGTGCGCATGCTCGGGGACGACGGTGCCGGCGTCGTAGTGCGTTTCGGCCAGCGCGAGCCCGGCGCTCTGCCTAACAAGCACAGCGCGGCCGAAGTAGGTCCCGTTCGCGATAACTGACATCGTCTCTAAGACAATTTACGCGGGCGAACGGTTCCCTTTCCCCTTTTAGCTGAAGCCGGAACGCAGATAACGCCGAAACGCACGCAAATTGACGCAGATCTGCGCTGTAATCGACGGCGACTGCTACTCCAATTGAAAGAAGCTCTATCCGCGTTCATCTGCGCCACGTTCTGTGTCTATCTGCGTTCCCGCTTTGACCTTAAGCCGGCATGCCTGGCGGCTCGTTAGGCGCGCGGGACAGCCGCTACGTGAATGATGCCAGTGAATAGCCGCACTGGCTGTTTGAGGGTGCGCCCGCGCTCCGCGTGTCCAGCACACAGAGCGCTCGAACGTTCTTGACCTTCCGCTGACGTGCTGGGCTCTCTCGCCATAAGCCCGTTACGACAACGTTGTAAACCCTTTTCGCCGACGCTGCATCCAATGCCGTAGAGTGCGGAGAAAGCAAATGAATCTTTGCAGAATCTCCGACGTATTCGAAACAGGATTTCTCCATGCAAAACTACGCCTTCACACCGCTTCCGCCCGCGCGCAACGACTCGGATCTGCATCCGGCGGCGATTCGCGCGCTCGCTGGAACGTGGCGCGGAAATTTTCTCGACGAGTCTGGCGTTGTGCGCCCCTTTACGTTGCTGCGCGACAGCTCACCGGACGCAGCAGTAGCAGGACGCTTTCTCTTCTTTGTCGCCGCTGATATCGAGCCCACAGGTGTCCGCCTCCTCGACGCAAACGAGCGTGCGTTCGTCGCCCTGATCGGTCCTTATTACGATCCGCGCGAAGACGCCGAGGTGATCACGGTCCTCGAAGGCCTGCGTACAGGATGTCGAGTCGAAGGGACCTTTTACACGAAGATCCCGAATTGGAAGGGGACGGTACGCCGTGGGGAGTTCACTGCGTTGCGTGCCGATAGGGCGAACCGAGCTGCCTAACTCGCCGGTCGCCTTTTGAGGGGAGCGGGTGCGGTCGCCAATGGTGGCCGCACCCGCTACTTTTTCGCACCCCTATGGCAGACTCGCATACAGCGGCGTCGGCCCCGGAAAACGCCGCCGATGTAGTCGTAATTGGAGGCGGGCCCGGGGGTTACGTCGCTGCAATTCGCGCGGCGCAGCTCGGTCTCAAGACCGTCTGCGTTGAGATGGACAAGACGCTTGGCGGTACATGCGTCAATGTCGGCTGCATCCCATCGAAGGCTCTCCTGCAGTCGAGCGAGCACTTCGAGTTCACGCGTGTGCACGCGAAAGAGCACGGCCTAGTTGTCGACCGGCTTGGCTTGGACCTGTCCCAAATGCAGCGCCGAAAGGACGAAGTCGTCGGCGCCAACACTCGCGGTATCGAGTTTCTCTTCCGCAAGCACGGAGTGACCTGGGCCAAGGGCCGCGGAACGCTCAAGCCGGGAAATGTGGTCGAGGTCGCTGATGACAAAGGCGGACTGCAGTCATTCGCCGCCACTCACGTCATCCTCGCGACAGGTTCAGTCCCTATCGAGCTGCCGTTCCTCAAGTTCGACGAGGAGCGGGTCGTTTCGAAC
>DATBKN010000172.1:0-2440 GCA_036555845.1 Gemmatimonadaceae bacterium
GAGCTCTGAGAGCGCGCTCTCGTCACCGGCGCGCCATCGCAGGAGCAAACCTGTCACGTCACCAGTCGATCGAGAGTGCATGGCGCTGTGAGCGGCAATGTACGCTATTAGCGAAGCATACGAAGTGGGCGCGCTCGAGCGAACGATGTCGAACACTTTCTTCGCCTCGCCTGTTATGACGTGGCAACCAGCACGGTACTTTCGGTTGTCAGTCAGCCATGCGTCTCAGACTCAAGCAGCAGCGACTCGTCGAGCTCCTCGCCGGCAGCGCCCTGAGCCAGAACCATTGGGCGCTCAAGGTCGGGATCTCGCGCGGCCACTGGTCCGAGATCGTCAACGGCAAGCACCCCTACCCCTCGGCCAAAACGCGCGTCCTGATGCTCGACGCGCTGCGAGTCCCCGTAGAAGATCTGTTCGACATCGAGGCCGGGCTCGACCCGCTCGCCGACGTCGATTTCCGCCGCGCGATCGCCGATCGCTACATCATCGACACGGAGCTGGGCCAGGGCGGCATGGGAGCCGTCTATCTCGCGCGCGACGTTAGGCATGGCCGCACGGTCGCCGTCAAGGTCATATCGCCAGAAGCCGTCAGCGGGATCGGGCTCACGCAGTTTCATCGTGAGATTTCCACGATTGCACAGCTGCAGCATCAGAACATCCTGCCTCTGTTCGATTCAGGGGATGCGGCCGGGCATCCGTTCTATGTGATGCCCTGGGTGCGCGGCGGGTCGCTGCGCGCGCGCCTGCAGCGCGACGTTAGGCTCGACCTCGCGACGACGCTTCGTCTCACGCGCGGCATGGCCGACGCGCTGCATCACGCGCACGCCGAACGCATACTGCACTGCGACGTGAAGCCGGAAAACGTGCTGCTCAACGGCGATCACGCCTGGGTGATGGACTTCGGCATCGCGCGAAAGCTCCACAGTGAGATCGGCGAGTGGCCGCTGCGCAAAGAGCTGGATATCTCCGCCGGCACTCCGGCGTATGTCAGTCCCGAGCAGGCTTCGGGTGATCCAAACCTCGACGCGCGATCCGACGTCTACAGCCTCGGCTGCATGCTGTACGAAATGCTCGCCGGTCGCGTGCCCTTCGCTGGAACGAGTACGCAGGAAATCGTATCGACGCGTTTCATCGTGCCGCCTCCGCCGCTGAGCGATTTCGCTCCCGAAGTTCCCGGCGCGGTGGCCTCCGTTCTGGAGCGCGCGATGTCGCTCCCGCGTGAGCAGCGCCCCGAGACCGCAGCCGCGTTTGCCGCCGAGCTCGAACGCGCCGCCGCTGGCGAGCCCGCGATGTTCGCCGCAGCAAGCCTAACTGCGTCGCGCACGATCAGCCGCGCGCGCCGTCGCTTTCGTTTATCACCCGCACATTCACTTGGGGGGTTCGTGCGCGACTTCCTGAATGACGTCGTCCTGACGATGCGCGGTCTGCGCCGCTCGCCTGGCTTTGCCGTGATCGTCATGCTCACACTCGGCCTCGCGCTGGGCGCCAACGCGACGATGTTCGGCATCGTCGATCGGCTGCTGTTGCGCGCGCCCGCGCAAATCGCTGAGCCGGAGGACGTCTACAAGGTTCGAGTCGCCCGCTGGTTCGATCGGTATTTGCCACCCAGTCCGGCTCTCTCGTATCCGGCATTCACGTACCTCCGCGACAACAACCGCGCTTTCAGCGAGGTCGCCGCCTCGATGGAGGACGACGTCTCCTTCGGAGTCGGTGCCGAGGGCCGTGCGCTCAAGGGCGTGCTGGCCAGCGGAGAGTACTTCAGCGTCCTACGTGTGCAACCAGCGTTAGGCAGGTTTTTTACGGAGGCGGAGGACAGGTTCCCGGCTGGGGAGCCTGTCGCGGTGCTCGGCTACGCGTTCTGGCAGTCGATGTTCGGCGGCGATCGCGCGGTGATCGGCCGCAGCATCAGGCTCAATGACCGCCCGTACACGGTCATCGGCGTGGCACCCGAGGGGTTCACGGGTACTCAGCTCGACCGGGTCGACGTCTGGACGCCGCTCACGACATTTCTCGCCGGCGGTCCGCCGCTCATCGCGACCCACAAGGGTTATCAGTTTCTGTTCGTCCTCGTTAGGCTGCGTGATGGTGTTTCCCCGGCGGCAGCAACGCAGGACGTCGCCCGCGCGTATCGCGACGCCCACGCCGACTTTCGCGACTACGAGAAGAAGGCCATCGCGAGTCTGGTGCCGCTCATTCCGGCGAAGGCGCCGGCGAGTGCGAGCGACAACGGCAAAGTCGCCGCCTTGCTCTTTGCCATGGCGCTCATCGTGCTGCTCATCGCCTGCGCCAACGTCGCCAGCCTCATGCTGGCGCGCGGGCTCAGCCGTCGCGGGGAGGTCGCGGTTCGCCGTGCGTTGGGCGGCAACGTGGGCCGTCTGGTTAGGCAGTTTTTCACGGAAAGTCTCGTCGTCAGCCTGCTCGGCTGCGCGTTCGGGCTCGT
>DATBKN010000173.1:0-5439 GCA_036555845.1 Gemmatimonadaceae bacterium
CGACAGTCCCGCCCGCGATCAGAAGATCGTAGCGCGAAGTGTCGGTCTGCTGCGCACCCGAGTGTGCAGCAGTCGTTAAGAAGGCGAACGTGAGGAGACAAATCCGTGATTTTGGCATTGTCAGTGGGTCAAACGGCAATCGGATTTTGGAGGCACTCTCGGATCGCGGCTAGCAGCAAGAGCGAAGTTGAGGCGGGGGCGTCCCCGTAGGCGGCGTCACGAGCAAGATCCGGCGCACGGGTGATATACGCTCTGCCATCCTCTGCGACGACTCAGTGCAGCCGAGATCGAGGCGAGTGCCAGCTGCCGAAGCGGGACGCCCCGCCGAAACTGATATGCGGTTTGAAGCTAGCTATCGGATTCGATGCTGGCTGAGCCGCGGGATGGCGTGTCGGCTTCTCCGATCAGGCGACGGCCGCGCCACGTAAGCCGCCATTCCTTTGTGGCGCCCGGTTCGATCCAAAACGCGCCTTTCCAGTCGCCTAACGCCTCGGTCAACGTGTCCGGCGCACCCACAGACGGGGCCAGCGAGATGTTGCAGTACGCCTCTGACCGCTTGAGCGGCGTCCAGCCGTTGCGGTTGATCCAGAGTCCAAGGTGCGGGACCTCTTCCGGATCGAACGTGACCTCGAGCTGCTCCAGGCCTTCGCGGATCGCCGCGCGACCTTCCTGCGTTACAGGCATGTCGATAAAGAGCTTACAAGCGAAGCGCTTGGCCACGATCGCCGGATGTGAGAGGTCTGCCTGCAAGGCTCCCGTGCGCACGAACGGCCACTTGTGCTCCGTACGTGTGGTGCCTAACGCAATGCCGTGCGTGCCGTACACGCGCAAACGCGCACCTTCCGGAAGGATCAGGTGCGTCTGCGGGGTGAGCGCGAACAGCGGATATGACGACCAGACAAAGGGCATACGGTCGCGCCCGTCGTTTCGTACCGCGTAGTCCATGATGACCGCCCCGTCAGGCGTGACGAGGATGCGGCGCGTGAACGAGTACGGGATCCGCGTTCCAGCCCACGTCGACACGATCGCTTGCGTCCCTTCGTACTGCTCGACGTTCACGATCGGCGTCTGGCTCCACAGTTCGCCGTGGTCCGGTAACTCGAAGCCGCCGTACGCCTTGACCCAGCTTGGCAGTCGGCATTGTCCGACAGTTGGGAAGCACTCGTCGTAGCCGCCGCTGTCCGCTGTCTCCATGTACGAGCTAGCCGGCGTGGGCGGCGCAAAAGGCAGCTGTTCGTTCCTCCAAAGCCATTGCCGGCCGGCAAGCTCCAGGTCCACGATCCGCCCACCAAGCGCCGGAATGACACGCACGCGGCTCCCGCCGCCGCGCAGCTCGGCGTAGCCGAACTCCTCGACCGTTACGGTCGCGGCGGCTGGCTTGCGGCGGAAGAGGTCGAGCATTCGTTAGGCCGAGTCGGTGAGATCGCTGGAGGAGACTCGTTAGGAGTCCATCTTTAGAGTAATGCCGCGCGTCGTCAAAATGCGAGTCACCACGTCGCCGATCGAGTTGTTCGGTGTGCTCGCGCCCGCCGTGAGACCGATGCGCACCGGACCGGACGGCGGCATCCAATTGCTGGCGACTGCCTCCTCGTGCTTAACGCCGGCGACGCGATATGCCACCGTGCGCGACTGCGGATCGATCGCTGCCGCTTCCGCAACGTGGTACGTGGGAACGCGCTCGGCGCATAACGCCGCGAGCGAGATCGTGTTGCTGGAGTTGTAACCGCCGATCACGATCATCGCGTCCAACTGCTCGTCCAATAGCTCGATCACAGCATCCTGCCGCTCCTGCGTGGCCGAACAGATTGTATCGAAGGTGCGGAAGTTGGCACTGCGATATACCTCACCGAATCCGCGCTGCATCGCCGCGCCGACGGCCTCACCGATGGCGAGCGATTCGCGGGCAAGCATCGTGGTCTGATTCGCGACGCCGATGCGGCGCAAATCACGCTCGGGGTCGAAGCCTGGCGAAACGGCATTGGCGAATCGCGCCAGCAGCGCGGCGCTGTCGTCAGGCGTTACCGCCCTGCGACCTAACGCCTCCACATACTTGCAGACGATTTCGGCTTCCGACATGTCGCGCACGACCAGGTAGTGCCGCTCGGGAAAGGCCCTGACTTGCGACGCCGTGGCGCGCGTTTCCTCGTGGTAATGCTTGCCGTGGATGAGCACCGTGAGCCCGTCCCGTGCATACGCTTCCACGCGCTTCCACACATGGAGCACCGAACCGCACGTCGTATCGACAACGATGCAGCCGATCGCACGCAGTGCATTGAAATCCGCGAGCGTCACGCCGAAAGCCGGTAGCAGGACGACGTCGCTTGGCGTGATGCTCGAATAGTCGAAGCGGGGCTGGTCAGGCTGAGAATCCGACAGGGGCTCCAGGATGGTGATGCCCAGCTCACGCATGCGCTCGTTCACGTGCGGGTTGTGAATGATTTCGCCCACGAGTACGACGCGCCGATCGGTACCGGGAAACTTGTGGCGCGTTTGATAGGCGTATTCGACGGCACGCTCGACGCCGTAGCAGAAGCCGAATTCACGCGCCAGGCGTACTGTCACATCGCCCACCGTCAGCGTATTCCCGTTCGAGCGCAGCATTTCCACGACTCTGCCTGCGTAGTCCGCGGACAAGGCAGCTTGGACCTCGGCTTTGAGACCGAAGCCCTTACGGAAATAAGTGTTGTCCGAGACCTGAGTCACAGCTGGAATCTAGCGACTCGCCGGAGAGCGCCTGGTAGCCCGGAGCCGGATTCTATGGGGAAGCCGTGAGCTGTCGGCCGCCAGTTGAGGAGCTGCGACCGAGTAGCAACGAATCGTTTTTCACGTTCCGTCGCGCGCGATCGAACGACTTTAACTACTCGCTCGCGGCTCTTTTACGCGCAGCTGACAGCACACAGCTTCCACATGGAGCTGGTTTCCTGCGCGAGCGGGCGCTCTCCGCCGGTAGCTAGGTCTCGCTCGTTAGGTGAAATGGCTCCAGCAGCTTGATCAATTCCGGTGGCCAGGGACGCTTGTTCGATGTCCCCGGATCCACGCACACGAACACCATATAGCCGATCTCGCGCGCGACGCCGACCATGCTATAGATGTCGAAATGCATCTTCATCGACGTCGTGCCGACGTGGCTGATGTAAACCCGGATCTCCAGTCGCTCATCGAGCAGCGCGGGCGTGACGAAATCCGCGTGCATGACGCGTCGCGGAATCCCGATCTTGAAGCGACTGATGAGCTCTCCGTAGGGAATGCCGAGCGCGCGAAAGAACTCGCCCTCACCGTATTCGAAGAAGCGGAGGTAGGCGTCATAACGAATGATTCCCGCGGGATCGACGTCACCCCAACGCACGTACTCGTGCACGATGAACGGCGCGGGCGTCACAACTTTTTCGTCGCTTGCAGCCATCGGTCCGTAGGCTCGGAGCGCGCGCAATCTAACCCTCTGGCCGGCGCTCGGTACGCCGCATATGCTGAGCACGCATGGGGGATGCGGCGTTCACTTTTGTCGGCGAACGTCTGTGGCTTGACTTCACAAACACAGACGATGTTCGACGCGGAGTACGCACTGACGTTCTTCGCGATTTCGATGGGCTCCTCCTGTGGCTCGCGGCCGCGCACGTGCTCGATAGCGAACGACTCGCGCTGATGCGGCGTCGCGCGCAGCAACAGCCGGCCGGTGCGTCTGCGTCTCTCGTCGATGCCCGCCGCATCAGGGCCGCGCTGCGCGCGCTGGCGGAGCGCGGTCTTTCCATGGAACGAGCGCGCCTCGACGCCATCGCCGAGATCAATCGCGTGCTGGGGCGCAGCGCGGGGACCCGCCGAGTGGAGGAGCACGCCAATGGTCAATTCGTGCGCACGTTCGTTCCAGGCGGTGATGCCTTCGCCGGACTCCTGATTCCGGTCGTGGAATCGGCTGCGGATTCGCTGATCGGCGGCGAGCTGACGCGCGTTAGGCGGTGTGCCGACTCGCGCTGCCCGCGCCTCTTTCTCGACACGACGCGCAACTCGCGCCGCCGCTGGTGCGATATGGCCACGTGTGGCAACCGCGCCAAAGCAGCACGCTTTCGCGATCGTCTGACGCGGCATGCCTAACGCATCAGATAGCTTGGACGTCGTCCGCACGTACCTCGAGCTGCTGCAGCGGCCGGCTGCTACTCCTGACATCCCGTGGCCAGACGGCATCACGCTGACGCGCGAAGCGCCGTGCTCCGTGGCATTGGCTCGCGCCCTGTATGCTGCGGTGGGTCGCAACTACCACTGGTACGATCGAGACGCGTGGACCGACGAGCGGCTCGCGGCGCACATGGCCGATCCGAACGTGGCTGTTTGGGTACTGCGCGACGCGTCGCGACCTGTCGGCTATTTCGAGCTGTCCACGGGGTCAGACTCCACCGTGGGGTCAGACCCCAGCGTGGAGATCGCCTACTTCGGTCTCATCCCGTCGGCGCAAGGCAAGGGTTTGGGGAAGAAGCTGCTCGAGGCAGCGATTCGCGCCGGCTTTGACACTCCGGCCTCACGCGTGTGGCTGCACACTTGCACCCTGGACCACGCGGCAGCGCTGCCCAACTATCGCGCGCGCGGATTCGTTCCGTTTCGAACGGAGCGCTACCAAATCGCTCGTCCAGCGACGACCTAGCGGCGGCGCCGGTGCGCCTTGCGCATCGTTTGTACGCGACTCCTGACAGATCGTCCCTCGCCTGGCGCGTAGGGCCGCTCCAGCATCTCCTGCAGTTCTTCCAGCGAATCGGCACGGACAGCGCCACGCGCCCCACGCAACACGATAAAACGGTACGGCCGGTCGAACGGCGGCAGCTCCTCCTGAACGAGGGTGCGCGCCATCTTCTCAGGCAGCCGCAGTCGAGCGACACCTAACGACTTGCCGTCGCGTTCTTCGACGTCGTACTGCACGTCGACGCGCATGCCGCGCAGGGTGACATGATCCGGCAGCGCATCCAGCTGCGCGCGAGTTGCCGGCGGCACCAGGGCGTCGAGCTGCAGTCTGATCGGAGCTGATTCATAGCCAGGGAGTGAGCGCACCTCCGCATCGGCAAGCGCGCCCTCATACAACGCAGTCAGCTCGGCTTCTCCCATGCGCGGCGTCGTACCACCAGATCTCCGGTGGTACTCGCGTATCCGTTCGACCTGGGCGTGATGCCGCCGCACGGCGGGGTGCCGCGCCTCGCCGCGAGCCAGCGCGAGCGCCAGCGCCCTGTTCACGCTCGGCGCGAGATCGTCCGACCACGCCGTGATGGGTTCCTCGTCGCGCTCGAGCTGAAACCCGAAAAACTCGAGCCCGCGCCTAACAAGCACCGTATCCCGGCCACGCCCGGTCTCAACGGCGACATCACCCTCCGTGCGTCGGGCGTACTTGCGAATCACGCCAATCGGGATCTGCGTGCCGTCGATCGACGCGCGCGGCACGCCGAAGCGATCGGCGAAGTA
>DATBKN010000174.1:0-5606 GCA_036555845.1 Gemmatimonadaceae bacterium
CGCGCAGAGCGCGTAATTCCTCTGCAACCGCCTTAGGGACGATCTGTCGCGCCAGCTGCGCCTCCACGTTATGCAGCGCGGCGAGATCGCCGATCTTGAGGCCGAACTCGACCACCATTCGATCGACGTGCGGTTCCACGATCGTTACGGACCAGCGTGGAACGCCGAGTGGCACGTGTAGTCGCAGGGCATCGGCGACCGCGCTCGTCTGGGCGAAGTAGGCCAACTCGCCCGGTCCGGCAACGTACGCGACCGTCGGCAGTATCGTGCGTTCGACGACCGGGCGCAGCAAAACGTTAGGCGACAAGTCGCCAGGCTCCGCGTGGCGTGCAACGTCCGCGGCCTTGTCGAGAGGCACGCGCTCCTTGCTATCGCGCACGTCGAAGACGAGGCTGCGACCCATCAGGCTTTCGACTTGCGGCTCGAAGCCCGCGCCGCGAATCGCTCCCTCGCGGCCCGCAATGGTCCGTTCGACAAGCGCCGCGTTTTCAAGCGCCTTGCGTAGAACGCCGTGGCCGGCAATGCGGACTGCACTGTGTCCCGCATCGAGGATCGTGATGCCGAGCGGTCCAAGCATTTCGGCGAGCAGCTCGACGTACGCAGAGCCGACCGTGTGACCGTCGCTGTAGGACTGCCTAACCAGCGAGATCGGCCGTGGATCTGGACTGCTGCCGCTCGCTTCCTCCAGACGCGCGATGAGCGCCGCAACGCGCGGCAGCGGTACCGCATATAGCGGAGCGCCATCGGTGCCAGGATCACGCGGGATGCGCAGCTCTTGCGCCGTTCCATCGACCACGACGACGGTGGATGCCGCTTCGGCGAAATCCGCGTCGTCGGTCGCAGCCCAAAAAACCGGCGCGGTTGGAATGCCCGTCGCGTCCTGGATCGCGTCAGCCAGGGTGAGAGCAGAAAGCGCTTTGGCCTGCGTATAGATCGGCCCGCCGAAGAGTCCCGGCTGCTGACCGGTCGTGACGACGATGCCCTGCCCCGCAATCACCCGCGCAAGTCGCTGCTGCGATTCGGCTCGCTGAACCAACGCCGGCGCGATGCGCTCGGCCCACCTGGCGTCGGTCTCGGCTCGGACGCGCTGGGCGCGCTCGCGCCACTCGTTAGGGCTGTGCGGTCGCCGTGGATACCAGTCGTCCGGCGCGCGCGCCTGCACAGCCAGCCGGGCGAGCGGGCTTCCTCCGAGGGACTCCGTCACCACGCGCGGTTCGTCCAATAGCCTCTCCACGGGCGCATCGGCGCGGTCACGATGCTCCGCGCGGCGTGTAATCTCACCCGCGGCCATTACTTGTGGTACGGCTCGCCTTTGCGAATCGTCCCCGCACGATACAGCTGCTCCGCGAGGACGAGACGAGACAACTCGTGCGGTAAGGTCCAGTGCGCGAGTGCGAGAAGCTGCTTTGCGCGCCGGCGAAGGTCATCGTTCACTCCGAACGCACCACCGATGAGGAACGCGACGTCGCGCGCGGCTTCGCGCTGCTTCTGCATCCACTCGGCGAATTCGCTGGAGGTGAGGCTCGTTCCGCGCTCATCGCAGACAACGAGCATCGCGTCACCGGCCGCGGCGAGCAACCGCTCGCACTCGGCATCGCGAACCGAATCGGCCCCTTTTCCCGTCGCTGCGGCCGACTTCATTTCATAGACGTCCAACGGCCAATAGCGCGCCGCGCGCTTTTCGTAGTCAGCGATCGACGCAGCGAGCGCCGCGTCACGCGGCCGACCGACAACACACAGTCGAAACCGCACCCTATGGCCTAAGGACTAAGGACTAGTGCCTCGTTAGGCGTAGATGCCTCGGAGGCGGTGAACCGTTGCCACGCGGCTGATCGATAGCATATACGCAGCAGTTCGCATGTTCACCTTGTGCTGCCGCGAGAGCTCGAGACAATCCTTGAAGCCGCGCACCATGATGTCGCGCAGCCGTTCGTTCACTGTGTCTTCGCTCCAGAAGTAACCGCCGCGGTCCTGCACCCACTCGAAGTACGACACGGTCACTCCACCCGCGTTGGCCAGAATATCCGGAATGACGAAGATCCCCTTCTCGTCGAGGATCGCGTCTGCTGCAGCTGTTGTTGGCCCGTTCGCGCCTTCGCAGATGACCTTCGCGCGGATCTTGGGGGCGTTGCGAGTGGTGATGACATTTTCCAGTGCCGCCGGGACGAGCACGTCGACGTCGAGTATGAGCAGATCATCGTTCGTAATGCGATCGCCTTTGGGATACGCCTCGAGCGTTCGATGCTGCTTGACCCAGGCGATTGCGTCGTCGACGTCGATACCTGCCGCGTTATACACGCCGCCCGTGCGGTCGCTGATCGCGACGATTTTGCACCCTTCGCGTGCGAGCAACTGCGCCGTCACCGAACCGACGTTGCCAAAGCCCTGCACTGCCACGGTCGTGCCGCGGACGCTCATGCCGAGATACGTGAGCGCTTCCTTCGTGACGAACATGCAACCGCGTCCAGTCGCTTCGCGGCGACCGAGCGATCCACCCATCTCGACAGGCTTACCAGTGACAACGGCGGTGACCGTGTGACGCACGTGCATGGAGTACGTGTCCATGATCCACGCCATGACACGCTCATTGGTGTTGACGTCTGGTGCGGGGACGTCGCTGTCGGGACCCAACACCGAGATGATGCCTGACGTGTAGCGCCGCGTTAGGCGCTCCAGCTCGCCCACGCTCATACGGAGAGGATCGCAGATCACGCCGCCTTTGGCTCCGCCGAACGGGACGTTCACGACGGCGCACTTCCACGTCATCCAGGCTGCAAGCGCGGTGACTTCATCCAGTGTCACCTGCATGTCGAACCGGATGCCGCCTTTCGCCGGCCCGCGCGACGTGTTGTACAGCACGCGGATCCCCGTGAACACCTCGATCTCCCCGTTGTCCATCATGATCGGGCAAGCGACGATGATTTGCTTCTCGGGCTTCCTCAGAACCTTGTACAGGCCGGGCTCCAGGTCGAGCAGCTCCGCCGCGCGATCGAAGCGCGACATCATCGCCTCGAACGGGTTCTCCTCAGGAGTCGTGAGGAACCGGTCTTTGTCCGGCTGAACAATGCTGTGAGTAGGAAGTCTGAGGTCGGTGGCCATGAGCGGAGGTGCAGCCGAAGGGAGTCGGCTTTATTGGCGGTAGGAGTGTCGCAAGTCTAACAGCCGGGCGAGCATACGCTCTAGATGGGACTCCCCCTCTTCGACGTCTAGGCGCTGAGAAACATACCACAGCTCGGGGGCTTGGCGAGGCCAGATCGGGCCGAGCTTCACGGCGTCTTTCAGCGTACAGACGACCGCGTCGAAGCCGGCGGCACAATCCGCAATGAATGCGGCATCGCGCTCGGTGAAGGCGTGGTGATCACGGAATGGGATGCGTTCGAGATGACGGGAATGGGTCGCGAGCTGGGAGAAGAACGCGTCTGGATTACCGATGCCAGCCACCGCCACGACGCGCTGCTCGCGCATTGTTTCGAGCTCGCGCCGGGCGCCGGAGCTCCAATTGACCAAGCCCGCTGGCGCTAGCCACACCTCGACGATCGCCAAACCGGGAAACCGCTCGAGCACGAGCTCGCGAACACGCTCGACGCGTTCACGACTCGCCGCCTTGCGCACGATGACAACGAGATCCGCACGACGCAGACTTCCGAGCGGCTCGCGTTGCGGACCGGATGGTAAGAGTCGTGGCCGGATGTCAGGAGCGTCGGCGCTGATCACGACGATATCGGCCTCTCGCCGTATGCGTCGATGCTGGAACGCATCGTCCAGGACGGCGATGTCCGCTCCGCGCGCTGCGGCAGTCTGCACGCCACGCACACGGTCGGCGTCGGCGACGACGGGAACGCCGGGCGCGAGCACTGCATATGCGCGCGATTCGTCCCCCCCTACACCGCGCATAACGAGTGCTGGTTGCGCGCCCGCTGCTTTCAACCGCATGGACAGGAAGGCGGCGAGCGGAGTCTTTCCCGTGCCTCCGACGCTCAGATTCCCGACACTCACAACGGGAATCGCCGCCGGCGCGCTGCGAAGCAGCCCGCGATCATACAGCGCGTTTCGAACGCGGACCGCTCCCGCGAACGTCCAGGCAAGCGGAGCAAGGAGCGTCCGCGTCAGCACCGGCCCTGGTGCGTTGGAGTGCCATAGCCGCGTGATGCGGCGGCCATCCTTCTTATGCGGACGCAAGTTCATGCAGTACTACGCCGAGTCGCTCCGCCTCGCCCTCGATCGAAACGTCCGCGTCTACGTTCGGCACGCGATGCAGGTTCCCGTAGCGAATCGTGATGCGCGCAAATGGTTTCGGAATCATAAAACGATCCCACGTACGCAGGTGCCACGCGCGAGAGGCGCGCACATCGATCGGCACGATCGGCACGCTGGCGCGCTGCGCCACATAGACCACGCCGGGCGCGACCGAGTGCGCCGGACCACGCGGACCGTCCGGCGTAATGGCAACGTCGATCCCCTGCTGCAGCTGCCGATCCATTTCTACGAGCGCTCGTGCTCCTCCGCGCGACGTGGATCCGCGCACTGTGCGGTAGCCTAACGCTTCGCAGATGCGCGCGATGATCTCGCCGTCGGCATGCTGGCTGATGAGCACGGCCACGCCTTCATCGCGGTGCTGCCAAACCAGCGGGAGCATGTGGGAGTGCCAGAAGGCGAAGATCACTGGCTGGTGCGCTTGGCGGCGCTGCTGAAAGCTCTGCTGATTGATCGCGTCGATGCGCCATGTTCGCGCCAGCGCACGGACGACGACGGGACCCAACCGAGCCGCCCAGCGGATGCGACGCTCTTTCTTGTGCTCGCGCTCGTGCGTCACGCAGGCACCAGTTCGCTGGCAAGCTCGGCGACGCGCACCGCGGCGCCGGGACTGCCTAACTGCGCGCGTACCGCCCGGAGCTCATCGAGCATCGCGCGGCGGGCGGACGAGCTCTGCTCCAGCAGTGGCTGCAGCGCCGCGGCCATGGCGTCGGCGCGCATGTCGCCTTGCACAAACTCGGGCGCGACTTCTTTCCCTGCCACGACATTCACGAGTCCGATGTGCGGTATACGCACGACGCGCCGGGCGAGCGCGTACGTTAGGCGCGAGGTGCGATAGGCGATGATGAGCGGGCAGCCGGCGACGGCGGCTTCCAGCGTCACAGTGCCGCTCTTGCATAGCGCGGCGTCGGCGGCGCGCAGAACGAGCTGCGATTGGTTCGACACCTGCGGATAGGGACAGCGCGCGGCGTCGACGCTCATCCCCGGCGCGACACTCACGACGACGCGCAGCTCCCGCAGCGACTGCTGCAGGCGATTCGCCGTGTCGACGAAGGCGCTCACGTGTCGCTCGATTTCCTGCCTGCGTGAGCCGGGGAACATCGCCAGGACTCTCTCGTCAGGCTTGATCCCCAGCGCTGCACGCGCGGCGTCTCGTCCCGGCGATTCGGCGGCGTGGTCCAGGAGCGGATGGCTGACGAAGGTCGCGTCCACGCCCGCTCCGCGCAGCAGCGGCGCCTCGAACGGGAGTATGACGGCAGCTTTTGTGATCAGCTGCGCGAGGCGCGGGAGGCGGTCCGCGCCCCATGCCCAGACCTGGGGCGTGATGTAGTACAGCACGGGTACGCCGGCAG
>DATBKN010000175.1:0-20225 GCA_036555845.1 Gemmatimonadaceae bacterium
CATGATCGCGCGCCTGAACGCCGGCTTCTCGAACGCGCTGTCCGCCCGCGCGTTCGCCATCCTGTTGCCGATCGATTTGTCCGTCGCAAACGAGGGAATGAGCCCCCAGTGCGTCGGCTCGGCGACGCGCTTTCCCGCCCGATCGCGGATCGTGATCACGTCCGTCCCCGGCGTGATGTTGTAGCGCGGCGGAATCTCCGGCGCCTCGAGGACGCCGAACTGGCTCCAATCGATCAACTCGGGGCGCGTAAGCGCCATGCGACCGCACATAAAACCGCTTGGGGTTAGGGAATAGGGTTAGGGAATAGGGTTAGGGGATAGGGTTAGGGGATAGGCCCCACCCGACACCGTTCTTCCTCCGACCTCAGACCTCAGACCTCAGACCCCAGACACCTACTCTAACTCTCTGTCGGAGAGTAGGTTTCGCCCCTCACAAACTACCCTCCTTCCGCGATCGGCAACCCGCGGGGGGCTGACACTCGACCAAAGGGAGAATTGCCAACCGTGTCTCGACGATACGAGGCGGTGTACATCTTCGACTCTACCCTCGAAGACGCCGCGATCAACGAAAAACTGACGCACCACCACGGCCTGCTCAATGCCGCCGACGACATGACAGTCGAGCATTGGGGCCGGCGACAGCTCGCCTACAAGATCGGACCGCGCGAGCAGGGTTATTACGTCGTGGCGCGCTTCCAAACCGAGGCGAAGAACCTGCCGGAATTCGAGCGCGCTCTGCGACTCGATGACGGCGTCATGCGCTACCTCATCGCGCTGCACGAGCACGAGCTCGGCGCTCCGCAAATGAGCGAGGAAGAGCTCGCCGCGCGCCGCCGCGAGGAAGACGAAGAGGACGAGGACTGACCAATGCGCCGACCACGCAAAGCCTGCCCCTTCTGCGAATCACGCGTTCGCTTCATCGACTACAAGGATGATCGCGCGTTAGGACGCTTCATTACCGATCGCGGCAAGATTCTGCCGAGCCGTCTGAGCGGCGTCTGCGCGCGGCACCAGCGTCAGCTGGCGAGCGCGATCAAACGAGCGCGCTATCTGGCGCTCATCCCGTACATCCGCGGGCACGTCGCCTAACGCGGCTTGCCGATGACGAGCCCGGCGCGCGCGACACCAGAGCCACTGAGCGCCGTCGCACCACCGCCCGCTTCACGCGAGCGCGGCTGGCGCGGCGTCCTCGGGGCGCTCTTCGCGCTCGTCATCCTCCCCACGATCCCGCAGCTCCGGCTGCTCACGCCGATCGATCAGGTTCTGCTACTGATCGCGCCGGCGATGGCCGTTTGTGCGGTCGCCGCCTGGTGGCGCGGCGGACGCATCGGCTTCGCGTTGCTCTGGCTCGTGCTTGCCGCGTGGATCGTCGCCGGTCCCGTGCGCGCGAACGACTCCTTCGCGATGCTCGCGCGCGCCTGGTCCGTCGTACTCGCCGGCACATTCGGCGTGATACATGTCGTCATGCCGCGGCACCGATTCCTGCCACGCGCACTCGCGGCGATCGCTACTACAACCATGATAGCGATCATCGTCCTGACGGTGAGCGGCAACGGCTTCGAGCAATTGCACACCGTCGTCGTGAACGAGATCGATCAGCGTCTCGCCGCGAGCGTCGATATGGTCACGCAGGCGCTGAGCTCACCACAGTGGCAACGCTTGGCGCAAAACTCCCCGACGTTCGCCAAGTTCGCCGAAGATTCGACGCTGCAACTGCAGCAGTTCGCGAACGTGGCGAAGAGCACATATGCCGCCGTCCTGGCGATCGAGTCCCTGGCAGCGCTCGCGGTCACCTGGGCGCTCTTCCATCGAGTGAGCCGAACGCGCATCGGGACGCCGCTCGCGCCACTGCGCGAGTTCCGCTTCAGCGATCAGCTCGTGTGGGGACTCGTCGTGAGCATCGTACTGCTCGTGCTCCCGACGTTCAGCGGCCTGCGCGCGATGGGACTGAACCTCCTGATCTTCTTCGGCGCGCTGTATGCGCTGCGCGGATTCGCCGTACTCGCGTGGTACTTCGCGTCGCATAAGGTCGGGTTAGTACTCGTAATGATTGTCGCGATTCTCGCCCTGCCGCTCACCAGCCTTTTTTCGATTGGTGTCGGCCTTGGCGATACATGGCTCGATTGGCGCGGCCGGCCACGCATAACGCCGCGGCCGCCGACGCCTCCTCAGTGATCTAGTACCTAACGATCGGAGCACTTGGCAATGGATGTGATACTTCGACAAGCGGTCGAGAAGCTCGGCGCCCCCGGCGACGTCGTGAAAGTCTCGGCGGGATATGCCCGCAATTACCTCCTGCCTCACGGGGTGGCCGTCGAGGCCACACCCGGCAACAAGAAACGGATCGAGCAGGAACGCGCCCGTCTCGAAGCGGCTGAGAATTCGCGCCGCGAGGTAGCGCAGGAGATCGCGAAGCAGATCGAGCAGATCTCGCTCACGTTCTCCGCACGCGTCGGTGACGAAGGAAAGCTCTTCGGTTCGGTGACCGCGTCAGATCTGCATCAGCAGCTCGAAGCGCAGGGCGTCAAAATCGAGCGGCGTCAGATCGAGCTTCAGGAGCCGATCAAGGCGCTCGGCGTCTACCGCGTGGCGATCAAGCTGCACGCGGACGTGAAACCAGAGATCAAGGTTTGGGTGATCAAGCAGTAGACTGGAGGTCGGAGGTCGGCGGTCAGAGGAACGAGGGTTGACCCTCCGACCTCAGACGTCCGACCTCTGACCTTTTTTTGGCTGAGGGTCACGCCCGAGCATTGCGTTTGGTTAGGTCCCATGCACCGCATGGTGATTTCGATGCTCGCACTCCCTGCGCCCCATTCTTATGTTCGCGGAACATTCAACGGGCTCACCTTCTACTACTTCCTCGCCCAACCCCGTACTGCGTTCTGAATGGCGAAGTCTCAGCAGGCACAGTCAAGCACAAATCCTCAACCGAATCCTGCCAGCGCAGCGCTCGCGCAACGCGCAGCCGCCCTATGCCTAGACAACAAGGCAACCGACGTTGTCATCCTGCACTTGGGCGGCGTGTCTGACATGACCGACTTTTTTGTGATAGCCAGCGGGACTTCCGATACGCATGTCCGCAGCACCGCCGAGCACCTTATGGAAGGGCTCAAGGCCGAGGGGCAGCCAGTGCATCACGCTGAAGGTGTGACGCAGGGACGCTGGGCGTTGCTCGACTATGTAGATGTGGTCGTGCACCTATTTCATCCTGCTTTGCGCAATTTTTATCAACTCGAACGCCTATGGAGCGACGCCACCGTCGTTCCCGTCGAGCACGCCGGAGCCCTCTCATGATGCGCCGCCTGTTGGTCGCCCTCGCCCTCTCGATCCCGCTCGCCGCGTCGAGCGCCAGCGGCCAGGGCTACTTCGGGATGAACCAGGTCCAATACGACAACTTCAAATGGTACATCATCGAGACTGAGCATTTCCTCGTTCATTACTATCCCGAGGAGAAGGACGCCGCGCGCGATGCGGCGCGGATGGCTGAACGCGGATACGCACGCCTGTCGCGCGTGCTCAATCACCAGTTCCGTGAGAAGAAGCCGCTCATCCTGTATTCCTCGCGCACAGACTTCGGGCAAAACAACGTCACGGGTGACCTTGGCGAAGGGACCGGCGGCGTAACGGAAGCGCTGCGGCACCGCATCCTGCTTCCCTTCACCGGCGATTATCGCTCCTTCGATCACGTATTGCAGCACGAGCTCGTGCACGCGTTCCAGTACGACATCTTCGCGCGCGGGCGCGCTGGGTCCGGGTTGCAGAACCTGGCGCAGAACCTGCCGCCGCTCTGGTTCGCCGAAGGGATGGCCGAGTATCTCTCGTTAGGTCCTGGCCACGTGCTCACGCACTCCTGGGTGCGCGACGCGGCGCTCAACGGCTCGCTTCCGACGATCGATCAGATGACGAACTACCCCGAGCGCTTCTTCCCGTACCGGTACGGCGAGGCGCTCTGGGAGTACATCGGCGCGCGCTGGGGCGACGAGGTCATCGGCGAGATCATGAACGCGCTGCCTAACGTGGGCCTCGAGCGCGCCTTCAAGCGCGAGCTCGGCTTGTCGCTCGAGGAGCTGAGCGACGAATGGCGCGAGGCGATGCAGACCAAGCACCTGCCGCAGGTCGCCGAGATGGATCGTGCCCGCAAGTTCTCCGAGCCGATGCTCAATCAACGGCGCACGGGCGGCTTCGCCCAACGCTTCATCGCGCCATCGCTGTCAAACGACGGCAAGCTCATCGCGTTCGTTTCCGAGGGCAGCTTCCTTCGCGGCGAAGTGTTCCCCGATCTCTGGCTCGCCAACGCCGAGACGGGCAAACGAATCAAGCGGCTCGTCAAAGCGACGTTCGATCCGGACTTCGAGGAGCTGCGCCTGCTCTACTCGCAGAGCGCGTTCTCACCCGACGGCTCACACCTCGCCTTCACCGCGCAGCGCAACGGCAAGGACGTGCTGTACCTGCTCGACGTCAAAAAGCGCGAGCGAGTCCGGCGCTTCGACCTACCTCTCGAGGTCGTCCTCAGCCCGAGCTTCAGCCCCGACGGGAAGCAGATCGTCGTGAGCGGCAGCATCGGCGGCCTGACCGATCTCTACACTGTAAACGTGGACGGCACCGGCGCGCGCCGCCTAACGAACGACAAGTACGCCGAGCTGCAGCCGCAGTGGTCGCCCGACGGCAAGTCGATCGCCTTCGCCACGGATCGCGGCGAAAATACCGATATCGATCTCCTCAAGTTTGGCTTGTGGGAGATCGCGACGATCGACCTAACGACGCTGCGGATCGACGTGCTCCCCGGTCAGGGTGGGCTCAACCTCAACCCGATGTGGGCTCCCGACGGAAAGTCGATCGCCTTCATCTCCGATCGCAACGGCACGCCAAACATCTTCCTCTACGAGTTCCAAGGCCAAAAACACTTCCAGCTCACCAAGGTCGTGGGCGCTGTTGGCGCGATCACCGAATACAGCCCGGCGATTACGTGGGCTCGTCAGGCAGACAAGCTCGCGTTCACGTACTACGAGAACGGCGACTATACGGTCTGGGGCATCGCCAACCCGCGCCATCTCAAGAAAGAGCCATACGTACCGCCGGCACAGCCTGTCATCGCTGGTGCGCTTCCAACCGCGGCAGGTCGCGCCTCAGAAACAGCCAGGCTCGATTCGGCGAACATGCTTCGCGCAATCGACGAAGCGCGCCGAGTGGCTGGTGGCGATACGACTCGCGCACCGGCGCAGGATACCACCTCGGTCTCGCTGTATCGTGCGACAACTGGCGTGCGCCCGTCGGCACAGGTTCCCGCAGCTGCAGAGCGCAACGTAACGGGACCCGTCAGCGTGGCTCAGCTTCTCGACAGCGCCAGTCTCGCTCTCCCTGATCCCGCGACATTCAAGGAGTATCAGTACAAGAGCGGTTTGCAGGCCGAATACATCGCGCGGCCAAGCATTGGCTACTCTCCGGATAATTTTGGACGCAGCGTGTTCGGAGGAACCACACTCGTCTTCAGCGACTTGTTAGGCAACAATCGGCTGGCGGTCTCCGCGGCGATCAACGGTCGCCTGAGCGAGGGGTACTTCTTCGCCGGTTACACCAACCTCGCGCGTCGCAATCAGTACTCGTTCGGCGCTGCGCAGGAGCCGCTGTTCATTCTCACCGACTTCCACGAAGAACCTGTTGGCAACGCCGGCGCGGCCATCTTCGCCGATCGCTATCAGATCTCGCGCTACATCACGCGACGCGGTTTCGCGGGAGCGACATATCCATTGAATCGCTTCACGCGCGTGGAGTACGGCCTCCAACTCGCGTCTTTCTCGCGTTCGATAGCGTACGGAACGCAGTACGTCGATTACTCCCAGGGCATCGCGAGTCAATTCCAGTACGACAGCATCGTGGATCTGTCGACGCAGAACTACGCATCGCCGTTCATCGCCTACGTCTCCGACAACACCCTCTTCGGATACACGGGACCGATTTCCGGACGGCGCTATCGCTTCCAGGTCGAGCCGATCCTCGGTCAGCTTCGCTGGACGGACTACTCGGCGGACTTCCGTCACTACTTCCCGATCCTGTTCAACTTCCTGACGTTCGCCTATCGCGGTCAGGCGAGCATCAGCGCGGGACGCGACGAGTTTGTCTTCCCGAAATACATCGGCCGGCCAGAGTTCGTGCGCGGCTACGATCGGGAGCAGTTCCGCTCACAACTCTGCGGCGGACTGCTCGGCAGTAACGACAACTGCAGCGCAACAGAGCTGCTCGGAAGTCGCGTGGCATTCACGAACTTCGAATTGCGGTTCCCACTCGTCAGGCGCTTCGAGCTTGGTGTCGTTCCGATCGCGCTGCCGCCGGTTGACGGGCTCTTCTTCTTCGACGCCGGCATCGCGTGGCGCAGCGGCCAGTCGATCTCACTCCGTAGGCCCGAGAACTACGACGATGAGTCGCAGCGCTACGTGCTGCGCAGCTACGGCTCGGGAATCAGGCTCAACCTGTTTGGCTTCGCGCTCGTTCGGTGGGACTACGCGATTCCGCTCGACAGGCCGAATCGGAAGGGCTATTGGATGTGGACGCTGGGAACGAGCTTCTAGCTCACCGTTTGCGGGTAGTAGGACGGGGAGGCGAGATCAGCCGCCTCCCCGTACTTTTTTTGGGTGACTCATCTGCGTTATTCGCCTAAGCCTGCTCTCACAGGTCGCGCCGTTCTGTTCGCCTTCGCCGCTGTCACGGCATGCGGGCGCGGCAGTGACGATGGCCCCCTGACCAAAGGGACGCTCGCAGGCCCCGATCCGATTGTCGTGCGGGTTGCGCGAAAGGGGGGCAAGGCACGGGCATATCGCTATCCCGAGCTGGACTCTGCCGTTTGGACGTCGGCGCAAAATGTCCCTGCCGTCTCGCTGTTGATGGCGTTCGACCACGAGAACGGGCTTCTCGCCTACGCGGACAGCTCCGGTATGGCTGGCTGGATCGACCTGCGACTCGGCTCCGTCCGGCCGGCGACGCGAAAGCGCGTCACGTTGCCGGCGACCGCGGATGGGTGGTCGGTTTTTGGCATCTCCGGCAAAAGCGACATCGTGCGCTTCACTCCGGCTGGCGACTGGACGCTATCGGTCAAGAACCGAGTGATCAGCGATTTGCTGCCGCAAGAAGACGGTACGCTGCTCGTGCTCTTCGACGACGGCGATTCGAAGACACTCGTTATGCGCGTGCGACCGCCCGACAGCCGCTGGCTCGATTCTCTCGAAATGGACCGGCCGGACCACGTCGCGCGCACCGATGTCGGCGATCGCGTGTACTTCTCTGTTGGACAGCGCCTGCACGCCGTGAGTACGGCAAACTTGCGCGAGGCCGCGAACCTGCGAATCTCCGGTGAGATCACGGCGCTTGCTCCGACGCCGAGCGGAGACCGGATTTACGTCGTCTCGCACAGCGATGCGATCGACGTCTACGATCGTTACCGCAACGAGGTTGTCGCCCGCGTGCAGGTTCCTGGCGTCGTCACAGAGCTTCGCATGGACGGCTTCGGCCGCTATCTCCTTGCCCGTTCTGCGTTAGGCGACACCACTTGGGTCATCTCGACTGGCTCCAACCGCTTCCTCGGCGCGATCGCCGGGAAGTGGCGCACGGACCTGCCAGCCGTAGGCTTCGATGGGGCGATCGCGACGGTGCGCGGCAGCGATGTTGTGTTCGTCGATGCGACCAACCTGCAGGAAGTAGGGCGAGCGAAGGGCGCAGCGAACGACGTCTGGTACTTCATGCAGTGGAACGGCTTCCGACCGCGCGCGCAGGGCATCGACCAGCCGGTGCAGTTTTCCTGGCGCGGGCAGGACAGCGTGATGGCGGCCGCGTTAGGTGATACGGGCCGTATCGCCTTCGTCGGGAATGCCGCCGACTCCGCCAAGCGCGCTGCTGCGTTACAGGCACCGACGCGCATCGACACGGCGCGCGCCACCGCGCCGCCGCCGCCGGCCTCGACGTCCTGGACGGTCTCCTTCGCCGTGGTTCTTTCGGAGGACCGGGCACGCTCGGTCGCCCGCGAAATAGTGGTTGAGGGCGAGAGAGCGCATGTTGTGCCGGGGAAATCTGGCGAAACCGACGTTTTCCGCGTTGTGCTGGGTCCGTTCCGGACCCGATCGGACGCCGAGCGCGTGGGTAAGGCTTCCGGGCGCCAGTACTGGGTATACGACGGAGTTCCGTAATGGTGATCATTGCACCTCAAGCAGCCTCGTTATGGGAATCGGCCGGCCAACGCGCCGCGCCGTCCCTCACCGGCGTTTCCATCGCGGCGGTGTTAGGCGTCGATCCGGCCTCCACCGCTGCCGTCGCGCTGGGGCTCGCGCGGGCGCAGTCGCAGCGGCGCCGCGTTGTCCTCTGCGATCTCTTCGAAGAAGGCAGCGCCATCACCAAGCTCGTGGGGGATAGTGACCTCACGGGCGTGAGCGATGTGATCGAACATGGCGTCTCGCTAGGCTACGCCGCGCGCCACGCCGATCGCGTCGGCAATCTGCTCGTCGTCCCACCCGGTTACGACACGCCGCTATCGCCAGAGGTGCTGGAACATCCGCGCTGGCGCCGCCTCGCCGCCGAATTCCACGACGCCGACGCACTGCTGCTGCTGGCATTGCCAGCGAACGCAGCGAGTATCCGTCCCCTGCTCGACGTCGTGGACGGCGTGGTGACTGTCGACACGCCAAGCGCGACAGCGTCGCATTCGAAAGTGCTGGCGGAAGTCACTCGGGCCGTTAGGCGCACACCTGCAACGCCCGCTGCGGGAACGCCGCATGTTCACCGGGCCCCTGTTGTGGTGGAGCCGCCGCCCAAACGGCCCCACGAACGGACGAAGCATAACGAGCATCCGATTGCCTGGACGTCAACCGCGATCGGTCTTGTCGCTGCGGCAGTTCTCATGGTCGTGGGATACTACGCGTTCGCCAACCGTGGATCACAAACATCCTCGCGTGATGCGGCTGTGGATACTGTATCCGCAGCTGGTTCAGCGTATGTAGATGAACGCGCAGTCGTGAACCCTCTCGACTCCATCCGTGCAGCTGCATTCAGCATCGAAGCGAGCGCCGCGAACACGACGTTCGGTGCATTCGAAGCGATGCGTACGTGGAGTTCCGCGATTCCAGTCGCCACGTTCATTCCCGTCCAGCAGAATGAAGGCGCGGCGGTGTGGTATCGCGTCCGGTTAGGCGCTTTCGCGCGCGCGAGTGACGCCGCGGCCTTCGTCGACTCGATGCGCCCGAGATTTGAGGGGACCACTGGAATTGGCGCGGTCATTCGTGCACCATTCGCCTTCGTTATCGACTCGACGCGGAGCGGGCTCGCGCGTGAGCTCGTCGAGACCTATCGCCAACGAGGAGTCCCTGCGTACGGCCTTGCTGACAGCAACGACCTTGTACGGATCTATGTCGGGGCTTTCGAGTCGCCGCTCGATGCAGAGCGGATGCGTGGGACGCTCATCGCCGCCAACATCAACGCGGCTCTTGCCTATCGAGTCGGAGGACCCTATTAGGTGCGCCTAACGAAACTCGAGCTCATCGGGTTCAAGTCGTTTGCGGATCACACGGTGATGCGCTTCGACCCAGGCGTCACCGCAATCGTAGGGCCTAACGGCTGTGGGAAGTCCAACGTCTCCGATGCCGTGCGCTGGGTGCTCGGCGAGCAACGCGCCCGCATGCTGCGCGGCGCCAAGATGGAAGAAGTCATCTTTCAGGGCTCGTCCGCGCGGCGCCCCGTCAATGTCGCCGAAGTTGCGCTCACGTTCGAGAATGACGAAGGGCTGCTGCCTGTAGCCTTCCGCGAAGTCGTGATCGCGCGGCGTCTCTCGCGTTCGGGCGAGAGCGACTATCTCCTCAATGGCAGCGTCTGCCGGCTGCGCGACATTCACGATCTCTTACGAGGCACCGGCCTGGGCGCCGAAGCGGGCGTCGTCATCGAAGCCAAGATGATCGACGCCCTTTTGTCAGACAGGCCTGACGAGCGCCGTGAGTTGTTCGAGGAAGCAGCCGGCGTCGGTTTGTATCGCGATCGCAAGCGCAGCGCTGAACGCCGTCTCGAAGAGACGACACTCGACCTCGCACGCCTGGACGATCTGATCAGCGAAGTGCAAACGCAGGTGCGCTCGCTCGCTCGCCAGCGCAAGCGCGCCGAACGTTTTGCCGAGATGAACGCGCGCCGCTTCGCCGTCGACCTGACGCTCGCCGCGCGTGAGATGGCGGCCTGGCAGCAGGAGCTGGCGGCGCTGGAGCTGCGCGTCGCCGAGCTGCGCCGGAGCGCGCCTAACGCTGAAGCGCTGGTGCTCGACGCCGAACGCGCGCGCGACCTCGCGCACTCGGGGCGCGCCAACGCCGACGCCGAACGCACCGAGCTTTTGCGCTTGCTCGCGCAACAACAGGAGCGCGTCCAGACTCTGCGCGCCGACATCGCCGTCGCCGAAGAACGGCAGCGCAGCTCCGATGCACAGCGTCAGCGCGCCGAAGCCGAGCGACAGCACGGGACCGTGTTGGGCCAGCGTCTCCTGACAGACCGCGAGCGCGCGGCTGCGGACCTCAGCACGATCCAGAATTCAATCCGATCGATCGACGAGGAACTAACACGACAAAACGCCGTCGAAGCCGCGGTTCGTGAATCCGTGCTCGCCGCGCGCGCGG
Organism: Gemmatimonadaceae bacterium; assembly: GCA_036555845.1. Taxonomy (GTDB): domain Bacteria; phylum Gemmatimonadota; class Gemmatimonadetes; order Gemmatimonadales; family Gemmatimonadaceae; genus DASYRX01. The sequence continues at coordinate 10,632 of DATBKN010000175.1, forward strand.
CCCTCGATGCCGCTGAGCGCGTAGCGCGCGAGGCATCCGATCAGGCGCGTCGTCTGGAGCACGATCGCGAGGCCACCAAGCGCGAACTGGCCGAGCTGGAGCATCGCGCCCAGCGGCTGGCCACCGATCGCGGCCAGCTGGCAAACGCGCTGAGCAGCCTAACGCGCGAGCTGGAGGCGGCGACCGAAATGGTCGAAGTAGCACGCGCAGCAGCGCGTGCGGCCGGTGAGGTCCGCGATGTCGCGCGCGAGCGCGCCCGCACGGTGCGCGAGGAAGATGCCGCGGCTCGAGCCGAGCTCGCCCGCGCGGAGGAAATCCTCGCGTCGCTCGAGGGCAAAGTGAGCGGCCTCGAGGCACTGGAGCGCGATCGTGTCGGACTCGCGCCGGCCGCCGCGCGTCTCTTGCGCGACCGCGCCCGCTTTGGCGAGGGCGCCGTGCTGGGCCCGCTGTCCGATTTCATTTCTGCTTCACCGACGCTGGCGTCGCTCGTTGAGCGCTATCTCGGAATGACTGTGCACGCCGTCGTCGTCCGTGACGCTCATGTCGCCGATGCGGTGCGCGAATGGCACGCGGCGACAGCGCCCGGTCCGCTGCTTCTGCTGCCGCTCGATGCCACGGCCGGCAACTCGTTAGGTACCGCCGAGCTGGCTCACGCGCTCGACATCACCGAAACCGCGAAAGCCTGGGTCAAGACGCTGCTCGCCGGGGTGCGACCGCTCGCCAATGGCGCGGCCTTCGTCGATTCGCGCGGTGCGATCTGGCTGCCCGGCCCCGCCGTTGGTCCCGGACCGCTTCGCCGCCGCGCCGAGCTCTTTGCCCTGCGCGCCGACCTGACTGCGCATAACGCGGCCCGTGCCAACGCCATGACGGCGGCCGAAAACGCTCGGCTTGCCTTGGAAGCTACCGAACGTCAACTCGCGGCTGCATTGGAACTGGCATCCAGCGCCGAGAGCGACAATCGCCGCGCGATCGACACACGTGGCGAAGTCGAACGCCGGCGCGAGCGTGTGCAACGCGACGCCGACGACGCCTCTCAGCTCTCCGACAACCTGACGCGCAGCCGCGCGGCCTTGCTCGATCGTCTTAGCGCGCTGGATACACACGACGCCGACGCCTTGGCCGTGATAGAATCGGCCGTTGCGGCTGTGGACAGCGAGCGCGCAGCCGTCGCCGACGCCGAGCGACGCCTCGAGCTCGCGCGCGACGAAAGATCGGCCACGCAGGTGTCGCTCGCTCAAGCGCAGGCGCGCCTGCAAGTAGCGGAAGACCGAGTGACGCGACTGCTCGAAGAGCAGCACGCCGCCGTATCCCGGCTCTCCTCGCTCGAAACCGAGCTGCAATCGTTGACGCACGCCGAGCAGGAGCTGGCGCGGCGCCTAACGAACCAGCGCAGCGAGCTCGAAGTGGAAGCCGCCGTATTGCGCGACGCCGAAGGACGCGTGCAGTCCGCTGAGGAACGCGTGCACAGCGCCGACGCCGAGCTGACAGCCGCCGAGCACGCGCTGGACGACGCGCGCCGCGCCGCGCAGGCCGCGACGGACACGCTGCATCACGCAGAATTACGCTTCAGCGAGTTGTCCGGACGCCGCTCGATGATCCGCGAACGGCTCGAGACCGAATGGCGCCGTCCCCTGCAGCAGCTCTTCGATCAGTTCGAGCCGCTGGATCTCGACGACGAGACGTTGCGCATGGAGTCCGACAACCTGCGCAATCAGATCGAAGCGTTAGGCCCGGTGAATCCGCTGGCGATCGAGGAGCACGAAGAAGAGCAAAAGCGTCTCGATTTCCTGACGACTCAGCGCAACGACCTGCACGACGCCAAGAACTCGCTCCTCGTCGCGATTCGTGAGATCGACGTCACGGCGCGCGAGATGTTCCTCTCCACATTCGCGCAGATTCAGAACCATTTCCGCGAAATCTTCATGTCGCTCTTTGGCGGCGGTGAGTGCGAACTCAAGCTCGAGAACCCCGACTTACCGCTCGACTGCGACATCGAGATTCACGCCTCTCCTCGCGGCAAGCGCACGCAGCGCATCCACCTCCTCTCCAGCGGCGAACGCGCGCTTGTAGCGCTCTCACTGCTTTTCGGCATCTTCCTGACGAAGCCGAGTCCCTTCTGCCTGCTCGACGAAGTGGACGCGCCGCTCGACGACGCGAACATTGGCCGCTTCGTGCGCATGCTCACCCAGTTCAAACAGCAAACGCAGTTCATCGTCATCACGCACAACCCGCGCACGACTACAGAGGCCGCGGACTCGGTCTACGGCGTGACGATGCAGGAGCCCGGCGTCTCGTCGCTCGTGAGTGTCCGCATGCGCGGCGCCGGTGTGGATGACAGTGAGGAGCCTGAAGGGCGCGCGATCGAATTCGAGCCGCTCGCAGCGAGCGCGTGACCCGCGCGCTCGGCGCGCTGGCTGGATCCTGCGCATTAGTCGTCGCCGCTGCATTCACAGTCTCCGGTACAACGCCACGCGTCAGCGTGAGCGGGCCTGCTGAAGACACGCTCCTCTCGGCGACGCCGGCATTCAGCGTCATCGCTGATTCAGCCACACCTAACGAGCGGCCGCTCGTCGTCATGATCGAGCTGAGCGGCCGCTCCGATTTCGGCCAGCTCACGTACTTCGATCGCGCTATCGCGGACACTGCGCGCTTCGTACCGCTGCGTCCTCTGCCGCACGCCATCCCGATTTACTGGCGCGGGCGCGCGACGACAAATGGTGGCGTGACGGCGACCAGCCCAGTGACAGGTCCCAGAACCAGCGCACCGTGGGTGCGGCTTGTCGCACCCAACCCACTCGGCGGCGTCACGTTACTCACTCGCCGGCCGACCTTCCTCTGGCGCGCCGCACAGATCGCCTCACCGCCGGGTCCCTGGCGCTTCGACCTCTCTGTCGAAAACGTCGCGACGCGCGAAATTCTGCGCTACGCCAACCTGAGCGAGGCGCAGTTCGTGCTACCTCGAGCCCTGGAATTCAACGCGTCGTATCGCTGGAGCGTGACCGCACGCACGGCAGGCAACGACACGACGACGGTGCGTAGTGCAGGCACCTTCGTCATCGCCGATCTCAGCGTGCCGGCAGTGACGCTGCTGTATCAGAACTTTCCGAACCCCTTTCCGTCGGCGAGCTCGGCATCGACGTGCATCTGGTTCGACATTCACAAGGAGACCCGCGTACGCCTAACGGTGCACGACATCCGCGGTAATCTCGTCCGCACGCTCATTCCGTCGGCCGGCGCCTCGGATCTCTTCCGGGCCGGAAGCTACGGGCGCGGCATCGGCGGCGAGTCTGGCTGCGAGCCCAGCTTCGCCTGGGACGGGACGGACGATCGCGGCAACCTGGTGCCAACCGGCGTCTACCTCGTTCGGCTCAAGACGTCGGCGTTCGAAGGTTACAAGCGCGCGGTCTTCCGCGGACGTTGATGCGCGTCACCGTTCTTGGCACGGCTGGGGCGTCGCCCTACGCCGATCGCGTCCAGACCGGAGTCCTCGTCGACGCAGCCCCCGTGCGCCTCTTGATAGACTGCGGCAGTGGGATAACCCACCGTCTCGCCGCGCTGGATCACGCGTGGAAAGACATCACACACGTGGCACTTACTCACTTCCATTCAGATCACACCATCGATTTCGTCGCACTGATCGTCGCGTGGAAATGGGGGCAACTTCCGCAGCGCACTGAGCCGCTGACCCTGATCGGCCCGATCGGCGTCGGCGCGTTCGTGCAGCGCCTCACCGAGCTCTACAACGAACCCTTCTCCCAGCTACCATTCCCGATCGAAATCAGAGAACTAACCCCGGGGATCCCCTCCGAGCTCCGACCTCAGACTTCCGACCTAGCAATCGAAGCTCTCAAGGTCCCGCATAGCGCCGAGAGCGTAGCATATTCCGTCTCGGGAGGCGGCTCGCGATTCGTGTTTTCGGGAGACACTGGGCACGATGAAGCGTTCGCCAAATGGGCGGCGGGGAGCGACCTGCTATTGCTCGAGTGTTCTCTTCCCGACGAGTTCGCGATCCCAATGCACCTCACGCCGCGGCAGTGCGGTGCTCTGGCTGCGATCGCGCAACCGAAGCTGTTGGCGCTGACGCACTTCTATCCGCCCGTCGAAAACGTCGACATTCGCGGGCAGGTGGCAGAGTCGTTCGACGGGGCGATAGCGTTGTGCGGCGACGGCTGGTCCTGGTCCGCTGAGGAGTCCTGATGCTCGTTGTCATGCAGTCCGACGCAACTCAAACACAGATCGACACGGTCTGCCGCGTTATCGGTGAGATGGGCTACAAGGCCGTGCCGATGCCCGGCGGCCAGCGCACAGCCATCGGACTCGTTGGCAATGACGGGAAAGTCGACGACTCACAGATCGTCGGTTTGTCCGGAGTCGCGCAGGTCATTCACGTCTCCAAGCCATTCAAACAGGTCTCGCGCGAATGGAAACCGGAGACCACGCAGGTGCAGCTCGCCCCAGGTGTCGTTGTCGGCGGCACAGATGTCGTCGTGATCGCCGGCCCGTGTTCCGTGGAATCCGAGCAGCAGATCGTCACGGCCGCGCGCGCCGTGAGGGCCGCGGGCGCGACTGCCTTACGAGGCGGCGCCTTCAAGCCACGCAGCTCACCGTACTCCTTTCAGGGACTTGGCGTGAAGGGATTGGAGCTGCTGTCGCTCGCCAAGCGCGAGACCGGACTCGCGATCGTTAGTGAAGCGATGGACGAGGCGCAGTGTGAGCTTGTCGCGGAACATGCCGATTGCATTCAGATCGGCGCACGCAACATGCAGAACTACTCGTTGCTGCGTGCGGTTGGACGGTTAGGCAGGCCCGTACTCCTCAAGCGCGGAATGGCCGCGACGATTCACGAATTATTGTTGAGCGCGGAGTACATCCTCGCGGAAGGAAATCCTAACGTGATTCTCTGCGAGCGCGGCGTGCGCAGCTTCGACAACGTGACGCGCAACATGTTCGATTTGAACGCCATTCCGATCGTGCAGAAACTCTCGCATCTGCCGATCATCGCGGACCCAAGTCACGCGACTGGACTGCGCGACAAGGTGACACCGATGGCGCGCGCGGCTGTGGCAGCAGGTGCCGATGGCGTCATGGTAGAGGTGCATCCAACGCCTGAGCGAGCCCTCTCAGACGGGGCACAGAGCTTGTATCCGGAACAATTCACGCGACTAATGATGGAACTTCGGCTTATTGCTGAGGCGATCGGACGCAGGGTCGCTCCTTCTCCCGGAACCGCAGCGGTCGAGGTTGGGTAGCACCTTGAAGGCCGCGACCGCGGACTAACGCGGGCCAACGCGGACAACGGGCAACAACAATGATGACTCAACTAATCGCAGGGATATTCTTGGGTGTCGTCGCAAAAGTACCAACCGCGACTCGTCTATCCCCTATCCCCTATCCCCTATCCCCTAGGGCTCTCGTTAGGCAGCCCGATCCTGCGGACGCCGCGCTGACCAAGGCAGTCGCCGCCTATGCGGACGTTCGCACCGCGCGGGCGACCTTCGAGCAGACGATCGTGAATCCGCTCGTTGGTTCCACGCTCAACTCGCGCGGTGAATTCGAGCAGCGCCGCCCGAACAAGTTCGCTTTTCGCTTCAGCGATCCCAAGGGCGACAAGATCATCAGCGACGGAAAGTTCGTTTGGGTATACCTGCCCAGCTCGCAGCCCGATCAGGTGATCCGCATCTCGCTCGCCGATGGCGGGGCAGGCTCGCTCGATCTCATCTCCGAATTCTTCGATTCGCCCAAGGCTCGCTATACGGTGAAGGACGGCGGCGCAGCGACGATCGACGGCAAAGCGGCGCGCGCCGTGCTGCTCACACCGTCGCGCAAGGACGCGTCGTTCGTCAAAGCCACGGTGTGGATCGACACGAGCAACGGGAAGCTGCTGCAGTTCGAGGCCGAAGAGCCGAGCGGCATTACCCGCAAGGTTCGCATCACGAGCTTCACGCCTAACGTGGACGTCGCGGCGTCGGCGTTCGTGTTCAAGCCGCCCAAGGGCGTGCGCGTCGTCGATCGCGACGCCATCGGCGGGTAGCAAGACTGCTGTCGGCCTGGCTAGCCTGGATGGTGCTGGGGCAAAACAAAGAGCTTTGGGTATGCAGTCTTCCGTTCCGAGTTCTGAGAATGATGTCGCAGCCTGCCATCAAACTCTGAGAACTCTGCAGTGAAGGCTGGCACACTCAAAGCTATTTGTTTTGGCGCAATCCCTCGGTGCCATAAGAGAGCACTCCATCGAACACCGCTCTGATCAATTGGCGCGGCTCATGCAGAAGCCGAGATGATCGATAGGCAGCGGATCTATGACACGGGAGGTGGACGATGCCGCGGACAAAGGAAAAGGGGATTCTCACGGTCGCTGCTGTACGGCGCAGAGAGGGCGCCAGGGGCTATAAAGTCCTATTCCACGAACGGCAACAGGTCTTCACGCTCACCCCGGGTAAGAGAAACTCGGAACTCGTTAGGCAGCTGCGCCGTGCCCTCGAGCGCAAATCCCCCATCAAAGCCGAGCTGGATCCCAGCCGCGGCGTCGTGCGCCGCGTCGCCGAGCCCTCCGAACGCGAGCGCAGAAAGTTCGAACGCTCGCGCATACCCCTCGACAATCCTGCGAAGCCGCAGCGCATCAACCTCGCCAAGATCGATCCCTTCGAGTTCAACGTCGTCGGCCGCTACCTGAAATGGCCGCCGTTCAAGCTCTGCGCACGCGTCATCCCCAACTATCAAACAGCGAAGCAAATCTTTGACTTCTGCGCGGCGCAGTCCTGTCACCTGCCGGGACCGACAACAATCTCACCTTGCATTCCCTTCCAGTACGTCAGGGACGGCTGTTATGCGCGCGCGCACAAGATGCGCAAGATCATCACGGAGAAATACGGTTATTGCTGCGAGAAGGTCTTCAGCTTCGCCAATCAAGGCAACGATGACCTTGTCGTGCGCGCGAACAAGTGGGGCGGTTGCTGCGTAACGTGGTGGTATCATGTCGCCCCGCTCGTGCGCGTTCGAATCAAGATCTTCGGCTTCAAGTTCGAAGTCGCGCTCGTTATCGATCCGAGCATGTTCGACAAACCGGTTCTGCTGAGCACATGGCTCCAGGCGCAGGAGAACACGAGCTGCGCCTCGAACGCACACGTGTCCATGTATTCGATTCAACCCGGCTCCGCGTACTGGCCGACGAACATCGCCGGGACGACGTTCGGGACGGACCCGTTGTATGCGAACACGGACTCCACGTGCATCGCATACAAGAACCTAACGACGTGTTAGCGGGCTGAATCATCTGTGACCGCCGATCGTCAAACGGGCGAAGGGCAGCCCTTCGCCCGCGAGATGACCGTCGCGCGCGTGCGCGAGCGTATTGGCGTCGCTTGGGCTGACGTCGCTTTTCTGGAGTCCGCGCAAGTGTTCCGATTGAGCAAGCGGCACACACATTACCATGCGCTACTCGCCAAGTTGCGCGATGCCCAGGTCGCGCGCGGCCGGGTAAGAGTCATCCTCGCCTCCGCCACGAGTGACGTAATCGAGGATATCGGCTGAGGCGTGGTCAGCCACAGCGCACGGGTTCGCTCTGAAGTAACCCAGGCGAAGCTCTTCTACGAAGTCGGGTGGCGCCAAGCCAACCCTTTCCGCTATTCTCCCCTCTAACACAGAGGGGTAATCAAATGCTCGATCCTGATGGCGGACTTCTGCGCGGTACCCTCGATGTCCTGATCCTCAAGGCAATCTCTTGGGGACCGCGCCACGGCTACGCCGTAGCTGAGTGGATTCGCATGGTGACCGACGAGGAACTGCTCGTCGAGGAGGGGCCACTCTACACTGCCCTGCACCGACTCGAGAAAAAAGGCTGGCTATCAGCCGAGTGGGGCTACTCGGAAAACAACCGCCGCGCCAAGTACTACGAGCTCACTCGATCCGGACGCCAGCAGCTGCGCGCCGAGGTCTCGGGCTGGGAACGTTACGTGAACGCCGTGACGAAGGCGCTCACGGCCGCCGTGCCTGACGCCGTATGAGCGTCTGATGCGTCGCGCGCTGCGATTGGGATTGGGTCGTGGCCATGTCGGCCGCGCCGTCGACGACGAGATCGCGTTCCACATCCAGATGAAGGTGGAGAAGCTCGTCGCCTCCGGACTCTCCCCAGAGGCGGCGCGCAAAGAAGCGCTGCGTCAGTTCGGCGACCTCGAAGGCGTGCGCAGAATGTGCGTCACACTCGATCAACAGAGAGAACACGCGATGCGACGGAAGAACTACCTGGACGAGCTGCGCAAGGACGTCGGCTACGCCTTTCGCATGCTGCGCCGCAACCTTGGCGTCACGAGTGTCATCGTCCTGACGCTCGCGTTAGGCATCGGCGCCAACACGGCCATCTTCGCGCTCGTGAACGCCGTCCTGCTGCGCAAGCTTCCAGTTCCCAATCCCGACGAGCTGCTAGTGCTCGGCGACCCATCTCGCGTGGGGAGCTTGTCCTGGGGCGACAATGCCCGCTCGGACCTGCACTCGTGGAAGACGTATCTCGAGCTGCGCAAACAAACCGATGTGGTTTCCGGACTCGTTGCCAGCGGTCGCTCACCGCGTCTCGACGTGCGCACCGGGGAAGGCGAGGAGGTGGAACGCCCCCGCGGACGCATGGTCAGCGGCAACTACTTCAAGGTGCTGCAGGTGCCTGCATTCCGCGGTCGGGTCTTCGACGGCAGTGAGGACGACGTCGTCGGTGGCTCACCGATCGTCACGATCAGCTACGGCTACTGGATGCGGCGTTTCGCCGGCGACGAGCGCGCGATCGGTCGCGACATCCTCATCAACGGCGCACGATTCACCATTAGCGGCGTCACGCCACCCTGGTACACGGGCGAAATCGTCGGCACGACCAACGATATATGGATTCCAATAACGATGGCGCAGGTGCTGACGCCGAATCGTCCCAACTTGCTCGAATCGTCGCAGGCGTATTGGCTGTTGTTACTTGGACGCCGCAACGCTGACGTGTCGTTCGAGCAGGCGCAGTCGCGCTTCACAGCAGTTGTTCGATCGCTCCTCAAAGAGCAGGCGGTGAATTCCACGATCTCGGCCGGTGTCGACTCTTTGCCGATTCCGATCTCGGAGGGAGCGCGCGGCCTTTCGCGCGTTCGCGCCAGCTTCAAGGGGCCGCTCATCGCACTCCTTGGCGGCGTCGGCGTGCTCCTGCTCATCATCTGCGCCAACGTCGCCAGCCTCCTGCTCGCGCGCGCCGTCGCGAGAGCGAAGGAGATGAGCGTACGGCTCGCGTTAGGTGCGGCCCGCGCACGACTCGTGCGACAACTGCTGACCGAGGGCGTCGTCCTCGCGCTTTGTGGCGCGGCGGCAGGACTACTCGTGGCACGCTGGGGGACGCAGCTGCTTCTCTCGCTCGCGGCCGACGGCGGAAGCAGGATCCCGATCGACACGGCGCTCGACTTGCCGGTTGTCGCCTTCACGATTGCGCGGTCCATGGTCGCCGTACTCGTGTTCGGACTGGCACCTGCTCTCCGTGCCTCACGAGTCGATTTGCAGTCGGTCATGCGCGCCAACGCGAAGGCCGTCACAGGCGGCGGCCTAACGGGTCCGCGGATTCCCATCGGCAAGATGCTC
>DATBKN010000176.1:0-2804 GCA_036555845.1 Gemmatimonadaceae bacterium
ATCTTCGATCCATTCTTCACCACGAAAGACGAAGGCGAGGGATCCGGTTTGGGCCTCGCTGTCGTGCACGGCATCGTGACGCAGCACGGCGGCGCAATCGATGTGGCGAGCACGTTCGGCAGCGGCTCGCACTTTCGCGTCTTGCTTCCGCGCGATACGTCGCGCTGGCAGCCAAGCGACGCGACAGCATCCACGTCGCTCCCGGCCGCGGAGCCGGATCCGAATCCGCTGGACATCCTCGTGGTGGATGACGAGAGCGCGATCCGCTCACTGCTGGAGCGCGCCTTCACGTCGCGCGGGCACGCGGTGATGCATGCAGCCGACGGGACGCAGGCGCTCAATGTGGCCGCGCAGATGCCCTTCGACGTCGTCATCTGCGATCTGCGCATGCCCGGGTTGAGTGGGAGCGAAGTCGTGAAGCAGATGCGCGAACTGCCGACGTGCAGGCGCGCGCGGTTCATCCTTTCCACGGGCGATTCTACGACCACTGATCAGTTGCGGGCGGATGAGGGGCTCGCCGTCGCGGCTGTCGTGAGCAAGCCGTACGACCTCGACAGCCTGCGTCGGCTGGTCGAACAGCAATGACGGCTTCGTTAGGCGATCTCCGGCGGCAGTACGCGACAGCCACGCTGGATCGCTCCAGCCTCGACGACGATCCTGGCGCCCAGTTCCGTCGCTGGTTCGCGGACGCTGAACGCGCGCAGCTGCTCGAGCCTAACGCGATGACGCTGGCGACTGCTGACGCAACCGGCCGCCCGTCCGCGAGAATTGTCCTGCTCAAGGGGGTCGACGCGCGCGGCTTCGTGTTCTTTACCGACTATCGCAGCCGCAAGGCGCGCGAGCTGGCCGCGAATCCGCGCGCCGCTCTCGCGTTTCTCTGGAAAGAGCTCGAGCGCCAGGTCCGCGTTACCGGCGGCATCGAGCTTGTCACGCCTGAAGAATCGGCTTCGTACTTTCGCACGCGACCGCGCGGCAGCCGGCTCGGCGCGTGGGCGTCGCTGCAAAGCGCCGAGCTGCCGGACCGTGCGATGCTCGAGCGCGAGGTCGCCCGACTCGATACGCAGTACCCCGGCGACGACATCCCATTGCCGCCGCACTGGGGCGGCTATCGTCTGCTGCCTGACGAGTTCGAGTTCTGGCAGGGACGCGAAAACAGATTGCACGATCGGTTTCGCTATTTACGCAACGGTCAGCAGTGGAAGATCGATCGTTTGAGTCCTTAGTCCTTAGCTCTTAGCTCTCAGGCCACAGCTCCTCGGCCCCCGTAAAACCGGAGCTAAGACCTAAAACCTAAGCTACGACCTAAGAGCTAGACCTAAGAGCTATGAGCTAGTACGTCTTCTCCGACTCGACCAGCTCCTGTCGCATGCGGCAATAACTCTCGTAGCGTCCGGCATCGATCGATCCATCGGCCACCGCTGCGCGAATGGCGCAATCGGGCTCGGTGACGTGCGCACAATCGCCGAAACGGCACGTCCCGAGATACGGGCGAAGCTCCGGGAAGCAGGTGTCGAGCGACGTCGCGGGGAATCCCCATAACCCGACTTCGCGCAGCCCGGGTGTATCCACCAGATAGGCGCCGTTAGGCAGCGGATGGATGTAGGCGCCGACTGTCGTGTGACGCCCTTTATTGACCGACTCGCTGATCTCGGCGACCCGCAGATCGAGCCCTGGGTACAGCGTGTTCATGAGCGAGGACTTCCCCACTCCTGATGGTCCTGCCAGTACCGATGTGCGATTCTGGAGGACCGACGCCAGGGCGTCCAGACCATCTCGTCGCTTACAACTTGTGAAATGAACCGGGTAGCCGAGCCGCTCGTACAGCGCGAAGCGTTCGCGCGCCGCGCCGGCGTCGACGAGGTCCATCTTGTTGATCACGATGCGCGCCGCCAGCGCACTGCCTTCGGCGATGGCGAGAAAGCGGTCCAGCATTCGCTCGTTAGGCTCCGGACGCGCCGCGGCGAAGACGACCAGAACCTGATCCACGTTGCTGGCGACGACGCGCTCGCCGAACCCCGTCTCCGGATTGCGTCGCGATAGCGTGGAACGCCGCGGCAAGATCTCTTCGATCGTGTAGGCGCCGGCATCGTCACCCGTGCGCGGTTCGAGCAGCGTCACCGCGTCGCCTACCGCGAGCTTTTCCGCTCGTCCCGCGAGCTTGAGCCGCCCGCGCATAACGGCACTCACGATCTGGTTTTCGGTATGTACCCGCCACTTGCCGCCCGTACCCGAAAGCACGACTCCGCGCAGCGCCATCACTCGTCCCGCATCGCGTCCCACCACTTCCGCGCCGGAGGTTCCGCCGCGCCGCGCTGAGCGATGAGCCGCTCCAGCTCGGCGCGCACGGCCGTGAGCGGCAAGCTGCCTAACGCTTGCTTCGCTGCTGCTGCCGAATCTCCGTACGTCAGAAAATCGCTTTCCAGGTGGCCCTCGACTCCTTGCGGTCCAACGCGCCGCCAGCGCATGAACAGGAAGTACGCACCCCACGGACGGCTTGCGTCGCCAGTGCCCTGACTTTCGATCGCGACGCTGTACGACATTCCATCCGATCCTTCAAACGCCGCCGGACGACCGTGCACGGCCATATATCCGCCGATCGTATTGGCGTCGCCTTTCGAATGATCAGGCTGGAGGAAGCGGGCCATCAACTGGACAGTAGGCGTAGGGATAGGGTTAGGGGTAGGAGTGACGAGTCTTACGAACTCCTATCCCTATTCCTAGGCCTACCCCTATTTCACGATCAGTACTCCAACCTTCCCCGTGAACTCGTCGTCGATCTCGGACACATTCATCGGGACCACGAC
>DATBKN010000177.1:0-3988 GCA_036555845.1 Gemmatimonadaceae bacterium
ATACGAATCGATGTACACCTCTTCCCTCCCTGACTCGTCGGAAGTGTACGCGACCCAGCGTCCGTCAGGCGAGACGCGCGCCGCCGTCTCATCCGCCGACGTCGCGGCGTAGGGCCACGGCGTCGAACCGTCTGCCGGTTGCACGATGATATCCCGTCGGTTGCTGCCGGTTTCCTCTGTGACCAGGAGTGCGCTGCCGTTAGGCAGCCAGTCGCTCGCAAACTGCGTTCCCGTTCGCGTCGCCAGTATGCTCGGCGAGCCGCCGCTCACCTGCCGCACCATGAGATCCTTGCCATCAGGCGCGCTCACCGAATACGCGACCACGGCCCCGTTCGCGCTCCACTGTGGATCGTTGCTGTCGTTTTCATCGTCGGTGAGGCGCCGAGTCGTGCCAGTAGCGAGATCCGTCACCCACACGTCGCTCGTGCTCCGACCACTGCCGAACGCGCCGTACGCCACCAGCCGCCCATCCCGCGAAAATCGCGGCGTCCACGGACGGCTCGCTGGAATCGCGCGCTGCAAACGTCCCGCACGGTCGACGACGGTGAGGGAGATGTCTCCTACCGTTCCACGCCACTCCCCTGCGTCACTACCGTTAGGCGGCTGCAGAGCGGCGGGCAACGCGCTTGGCAAGCGCTGCACGACTCGCGAGGTCGCGAGCGCCCAACCCCCCACGAGGCCAACGACCAGGACGACGCACGCGGCGTATATCGCAGCTTTTGCCGATACCAGGCGTCCAACGGACCTAACGTCGCGTGCACGGCCGGTCAGCGCCGCGGCGAATGCCGCCGCGCTCAGAAAACGATCGTCGGGCCGCTTCGCCAGCGCGCGACGCACCGCGGCGTCCAGCGTTGCCGACACGTCCGCCCGGCGCGTCGACAGCGCGACGGCCGGCTCGTACATCTCGTTCCGCACTACTGCCTGCTGCCACCTCGCGGCGAATGGCGGCTCTCCCGCGAGCATCTCGTGCAGCACAGCACCCAGTGCATACACATCGGTGCGGGCGTCGATCGGGCCGGCACCAGCTGCCTGTTCCGGCGCCATGTACGACGGGGTCCCGAGCGTGATTCCTGTTCGCGTTAGGCGCTCGCCCCCCGCGTGTTCCAGCGCGAGGGCGATGCCGAAATCGGCGACGAGGGCGTGATCGCCCTGCAGCAACACGTTCTCCGGCTTCACGTCCCGGTGCACGACGCCCTGGCGGTGCGCGTACTCCAGCGCGTCCGCCATCTCTCGCACGAGCTGCAGGGCGACATCCACGGGCAGGCGACGCTCGCGCGTTAGGCGCGAACGCAGCGTCTCTCCCACGATGAACGGCATGACGTACCAGACCAGGCCGTCGCCGCTGCCCGAGTCGAACAACGGGAGGATGTGCGGGTGCTGCAGCGATGCCGTGACCCGAATCTCCTCGAGGAACCGATCTGCCCCGACAGCCGCCGCAAGCTCCTCGCGCAGCACCTTGATCGCGACGCGGCGCTCGTGCCGCAGATCGAAGGCCAGGTGCACTGTCGCCATCCCGCCGCGACCGATCTCGCGCTCGATGCGATAACGGCCTTCGAGCGCCTTCGCGAGCCGCGTGCCGAGCGGCATTACGCTGGCATCGGCGAATACCGCGGCGGCGGGCCGCTCCAGAAAGTTGTCGGCCGGATCGTGCGCAGCGAGCAGCGACGCGACCTCACGCCGCAGCTCTTCGTTCTCTCCGCATGCCTCGGCGACAAACGCGTCGCGTTGCGCCCGCTCGAAGTTGAGCGCTCCACGGAGGATCGCGTCCACCACGCGCCAGCGCTCGGGGGTCATCGGCGATGAGCCGCGCTCCGCTTCGTTTTTTGGCATCGGCGTCGTCAGCTCTCGAGCTCGCGGCGCAGCCACATGCGCGCGATGGCCCATTCGCGACCGACAGTCGCGGTGGAGACGCCTAACGCCGCCGCCGTCTCGGGGATGCTGAGCCCTGCGAAGTAACGCAGCTCCACCAACCGGGCCTTCTGCGGATCCATCACGGCGAGTCGGGAGAGAGCGTCGTCCAGCGCGATCACATCCACTGGATCGATTGGCGTCGCGCCGCCGTTAGGCGCGCCGGACTGCGCGACGAAGAAATCCGCGTCCCCGAGCGAAACCTGCATCGCGTTGGCGCCGCGTTTGATAGCGTGGCGCGCGCGAGCGTGGTCCAACAGCACGCGTCGCATCATCTGCGCGGCGATGGCGAAGAAGTGCGTCCTGCTCTCCCAGCGCGCATCCTGCTGATCGCCAATCCGCAGCCATGCCTCGTGCACGAGGGCCGTAGGCTGCAGCGTGTGCCCCTCCTGCTCGCGGCGCAGCGCGAGCTCGGCCTGGCGGCGCAGCTCCGCATACACGAGCCTAACGAGCGACTCGCTTGCTTGAACATCGCCTGCGCCCCACGCACGTAGTAGCTCGGTTACCGCGTGCCTCGGGTCGCCGCCGTGTCGGGCGTGGCCAGCCGCGGGCGGTGAGGGCGAAGGCGTTGCGGCGACGTCTGTAGGTGTGATGGGCATAGTCGTTTCTGCGTCGCCGGATCGGTCGAGACTTCGGTTTGGACAGCAAGCTCGCTGATTGGGTTGAACCCAGTTCTACGCGCTATGGGAAGAGGCGTCCTAGGGGGCGCCAATTCTCATGGAGATGGCAATGACTACGCCTTATCGCCGTGCCTTCGTTTCGGCAGCCGCAACATTGATCATCGCGCTCGCGCTCGCCGCCTGCGTTCGTCCGTTGCCGCCGAGGCCGCATGACGATCGTGCGCTCACCTTCCGATTCGACAATGACGGCCGCGAGCATGTGCATGTCTACCTGATCGGCGTGGAGTGTCAGTGGCTGCTCGGCCGAGTGGAGCCGGGGGTGATCGCGACTCTGAGGATTCCCATGGAAGCGATCGAAGCGCGTGCTTCCTTCGTGCGCCTCGCGGTGCTCACCGGCGAACGCGTGACACTAGAGGCATCCCGTCATCCGCGCGCGACGCTGACGATCGCTCAGCCGGTGGCGGCCGTGTTGGCGCAGAGCTGGCGATTCTCGCAGGGCAGCCTAACGTCGCTGACGAACGGGCAATTCCCGTAGCTGGCACGACTTCGGGGAAGCTTCTTGAGCGTCAGCTCCGTTCCCGGCCTCTTCGACAGAAACGCAGGGCTCCATCACGTCGCCGACAATTCGCTGCGGGATGAGCGCGCTGCGTCCGGCATTCGGGGCGGGGCCTAACGCGCAAACCGGGCATCCCTGTGCAGTGCTGCTTTACAAGTTCGATGTCCGGGGCCCGGTGGGGGACCCGGTGCGCCTGCCGCGGCCGCCGCGAATCAGCCGCCGGTGCAGCTCAAGCCGCAGCCGATCTGCGCGATTATCACCGGTAACTTGTACAACGACGACAAGATTCTATAAGTGGCACATCATTTTCAGACGCATACTGCCTTTCATCTCAACCGCCCGACGTTTTAGTGGCCGCGAAGTGTGGGTAAGTGAGGTCGCTGTTTCGGTGGGTTCACTGTGATTACGGCACGCGCTGCGCGCACGGGCGCCGGGACTCTCGTCGCGCGCTGCTAGCACCCGCAGCCTGAAGCGCGTGCGCGTTAGGCTGCCCAGGAGTTGCTGTCCTCAGTAACCTCTTCGCGTGTCACAAACGCCCAAGCCTGACAGCGCTCTCGCTCATCGGCGTCAATGTGGTCGCCCAACTGTCAGTTTGCATGCTGCTGAACTCGCGCTGCAAACCATTCCTGGCGTTGAGGTCTTCGGACGCGCTGCGGTCCTATCACGCGCTTTCGCTCCCGGCACCGAACTGGCCGCCTAAGCGGCGCTCGTGCGAGGACCCATAGGTCCGGCGGGGAGACACACTGCGACGATCGGCCGCAGCAGCCCGTGGCTCAAGTGGATCGTCATCAAAATCATTCAAGCGCACGAACTGGCGCCCCGTCCGGTGGAAGCCCACTATCAAGCTCCTGCGCGCGTACGTAAAGCTGGGGACACGTCCGCAGTGCGATTCTCCAGGTCGCTC